>JBPYDQ010001019.1:0-6784 GCA_051986135.1 Terriglobales bacterium
TGGAATCCGAGCGCTTCCTCGATCCCGTGATGCGGGAGTTCTACAAGGAACGCAACGTGGTCATGGAAGAGCGCCGTATGCGGGTGGACAATTACCCTATCGGACGACTGGTGGAGCAGTTCACCGCGCAATCTTTCAGTGCCCATGAATATCATCGGCCGACCGTAGGATGGAGCTCGGACATCAACAACCTGTCGGCTACCGATGCGGCCAATTTCTTCCGCAGGTATTACGTGCCCTCAAATATGGTCCTGGCGGTGGTCGGCGATATCAAGGCTGCCCAAGCCATGCCCATAATCGAAAAATATTTCGGACACCTGCCAGCCAGCCCCAAGCCGCAAGAAATTACCACCCAGGAGCCACCGCAGAACTCCGTGAGGCAGGTGGTACTCCACGAGGTTTCGCAACCTGTTTACCTTGAGGGCTATCATCGGCCCGACTACCGCGACCCGGATGACGCGGTTTACGATGCCATCACGGATCTGATGTCCAGCGGGCGCACATCGCGCTTGTATCGGGCTCTGGTGCGCGACAAGAAAATCGCGTCGTTTTCCGCTGGTTTCAGCGGCTTGCCCGGGGTGAAGTATCCTCATTTGTTTGCGTTTTTTGGGGTGCCCTTGCCGGGGCATAAACCGCAGGAGATTGCCGACGCCATTCATGCCGAAATCGATCGCCTGAAAACTCAGGATGTAACGGATGACGAGCTGAAGATGGTCAAGACGCGTGCCAAGGCGAATCTCATTCGCGGGCTGGCGGATAACTCCGGCTTGGCTCAGGAACTGGCCATCGAACAGGCCCGCTATGGTGATTGGCGCGAGCTGTTCGGCGAAGTGGATCGCATCGAGAAAGTAACCAAGGCGGACATACGGCGCGTTGCCAACAAGACATTCGTACAGAGCAATCGTACCGTCGGGATTATCGAAACCGTGGCGCCTCCGGCCGGCGGGGCTCGGGGAGGGGCACGATGAAAAACTCTGTCGATGGTGTTTGGTCGAGGGTGGTTGGCTCAAGAACCAGGGTCTTTGGTGGCCGGACCTGCCGAGCAACCGCCGACTGCCACAGCGCAATGCGGCTCGTCGCAGCCGTCGTTCTGATGCTGGGCTCGTTTCCTGCGGGAATCGCTGCCCGTGCTCAGGAGTCAAGTTGGCAGACGATCCCGGTTCCCCCTCTTCCCGAATTCCATCCCAAGGAACCCAGGCGCGTTGCTTTGCCCAATGGCATGGTTCTGTTTCTACAGGAGGACCATGAACTCCCGCTGATCAACGGTTTTGCCCGCATTCGCGGAGGATCCTACAGCGAGCCGGCTAACAAAACCGGCATGATCGACATTTACGGAGAGGTTTGGCGTACGGGCGGCACGAAGACCGAGACCGGTGATCAACTCGACGATTTTCTGGAAGCACGAGCTGCCAAGGTCGAGACCGGCGATGGCGGAGACTCCACCAGTATCGGTCTTTCCTGCCTTAAACAGGACTTCGACGACGTATTCAAGGTGTTCGTGGATCTGCTCGAGAACCCGGAATTCCGTGCTGACAAACTTCAACTGGCGCAGAGTGAGGCTTTCGACGCAATCTCCCGTCGCAATGATGACATCAACGAAATAGTCAGTCGCGAAACAGCCAAGCTGGGCTACGGTGCCGAGAGTCCCTATGCCCGGGTTCCCGAATATGCGACGGTGTCGGCTATCACTCGGCAGGATTTGCTTGACTGGCATCGCACCCACGTTCATCCCAACAACATCATTCTGGGGCTGAGCGGTGACTTCGATTCGGCGGCCATGGAGACCAAGCTCCGCGAAGCTTTTAGCGGCTGGCAAAAAGGTCCCACCGTCAAGGATCAGGAATTCCCGATCACACCCGCGAAACCAGGCTATTACCTGATCGATAAGCAAGACGTGAGTCAAAGTGCAGTTCGGCTGATTAGCGCCGGTACTACGCGCCGAAATCCCGACTATTACGCCATCGAAGTCTTCAACGAGGCGTTCGGAGGCGGGTTTGGTTCACGGCTATTCTCGAATATTCGTTCCATCCAAGGACTAGCCTATTCCGTTGGCGGGGGCATTGGCACGGGATGGGACCATCCCGCACTGACTCGTTTCGGCGCGGATACTAAGAGTCAAAGCACGGTCGAGTCAATCCAGGCTCTCTACCAGCAGATTGGCAATCTCAAAACCAGTCCCATTGACGATGAAGAAATACGCCGCGCCAAAGACTCCATCTTGAATTCTTTCATCTTCAATTTCGATACTCCGGAAAAGGTGCTGAGGGAGAAGATGGCTTACGAATTCTTTCGATATCCGATGGATTTCCTGGAACGCTACCGCGCTGGCATTGAGAAGGTGACCACCGCTGATGTGGCCAGAATCCCTCCGAAGTATCTGCATCAGGCCCAAACGCAGGTGCTGGTGGTGGGTCACAAGGAGGAGTTCGACAAGCCACTGACTTCGTTAGGTCCGGTAACCCCTCTGGATATTACAATCCCACCACCTGCGGGCCAACCTCCTGCCGGCCAGGACGGCCAGGAAAAGCCGCCGCAATAGATACTGGCGACGACTGGCTCGATTTCTGGGAACTTTCGGCGTTTCCGGCGCGTACAATCCAGCGTCCATCGACAGGAGGTGGTCGTGTCGAAGCGCCTGGCTTGGGTTCTGCTCACGTTTGTCGTTGCCCTCTCGGTCTCGGCCCGCGCTGACGAATGGCGGAAGACGTATTCGACCGCCGGCAAGCCGGATATCCGAGTGGACGCGAATGACGCTGAAATTCGTGTCTCGACTGCCGATCGCAAGGACATGGAAGCGGTAGTTAGTACCCGAGGCTACAAGATCGGTTCGGGCGGGGTAACGATCTCCGAGCGCCAGGTGGGAGATAGAATTGAACTCAAGCTGCACACACCTACCTTTCAAGTCTTCGGGTTTCATAAGTCGGTCGAGGTGGAATTAAATGTCCCGAGAGAGGCTGACCTTGATCTGCGTTCGGGGGACGGCAAAATCATCGGCGAGAACCTCAACGGACATGTGACGCTCAATTCCGGGGATGGCGATATTCGGGTCAATACCGGGAAGGGGAGTTTCAACGTTGCCACCGGCGACGGCCGCGTGGAATGCCACCGCATCGAAGGCGATTTGAAAGCAGAGACCAAGGATGGCGGGGTTCAGATCGACGGTGTATTCACCAGCCTGGACTTGCACACCGGGGATGGCTCGATTGATGCGGACGCGCGGCCGGGCTCCAGAATGACATCCGGTTGGACCGTGCGCTCGGGAGATGGCAGCGTCAACCTGGGGCTGCCAGAGGGATTTTCCGCCGATGTTGATGTGCACACAGGCGATGGGCATATTACGGTAGATTTCCCGGTCACGGTGGAGGGATCGCTGCGGGAAAATGCCATCCGGGGAAAAATCAACGGCGGGGGACAGCTTCTTGAGATCAAGACTGGAGACGGCAACATCACGGTACGCCGCAGTTGACCAGGCCGCTTTCTGGAATCGCTACTAAGGTATTTTACCCATTGTCAGGCGGCGCAGAACCGCTTAAGATAGCCGGCCTGGCTTCCTGGTTTCGTCTCCCTACGCTCAGGAGCCAGCCTCGTCTGTTGCACCGAGTTCAGCCTCTGTAAGCGTCCCCTGCGCTTTCCGTCAGAGATCTCGGAGCAGGAAGGCAAATGCGCTTGCGCTGCTTCCTCATGTTGCTCTTGTGCTCCCTCCCGCTTCTCGCCCAGGATGTTCCCGCCGCGCCGAGCCATTCCTTTTTCGAGCACGGCAGCCAAGTCCGGATGGGTTTAATCGCCGGTCTCATTGCCGCCGATGGGATTACTACCCAACATATCCTTACCGTGGACCACGGCTGGGAAATGGATCCGCTTGTAAGGCCGCTCGTGGTCAGAGGAGCCGGTGGGCAGGCCGCAGCATCGGTTTTGGGCTCTGCCTTCACGATCGGAGGCGCATACTTCTTCCATCGCACCGGGCATCACAAGCTGGAGCGTCTGATGCTGAACCTGACCATCGGTGTCGAAGCAGAATGCGTGATCAGCAACCTGGTACAAATCGGGAAGGCCGGGCATTAACACTCGCTGTCGCACTTCAGTTTTCGGTCGACGGCATGACTGCGCCTGAGTCACGACAGAGACAGGTTGCGCCGATCTCTTCCGCTTGGGAGAATGGTCTCTGTGATGAGACTCCACATCAATGGGGAAGAGAAGAGCTACGACGGGCCACCCACCGTTGCGGCGCTCATAAGGGAGATGGGATTGAAATCCGATCGTGTAGCGGTGGAATTAAATCGCGGCATCGTCCCTCGCGACCAGTGGGAAAAAACGAGTCTGTCGGCCGACGACCGGTTGGAGATCGTGCATTTCGTCGGCGGAGGGTGCGAGCAGCTTTGGGCCTCCGCCGGTTGAGATCGAGCCAGCAGCGTCTTGCTGGATCTTACCTCTTAGTTCTACCACACCTCGCAGCGCTTCTCGGGAGCTAACGCCGAGGTGCTTTTACAGGAAAACGCCTTTTGGAACTCGGGAAGATTACTTACAACCCCGTTTACGCGGTATTTGGAAGTCGAGTGAGGATCGGTCTGGGCCTGTAACCGCAACATCTCCGGCGTATCGTTTTCGCACCAGCCCTGTGCGTAGCCGAGGAAGAAGCGCTGCTCGGGTGTGAAGCCCTCCTCTGGCTGGTCGTTGTCGTGTGCGGCCGCAGCCCGGGCCATGTAAGCCATAAATGCCAACTTCAGGCCGCCTATGTCAGCCACGTTTTCGCCCAGCGTGAGTTTACCGTTCAAGTGAACCTTGTCGACGGCGATGAACTGATCGTATTCATGGGCGACGCAGGCGGTGCGGGTATCGAACTCCTTGCGGTCGGCCTCCGTCCACCAGTTTGCCAGATTGCCCTTGCCATCAAACTGGCTACCTTCGTCGTCGAACCCGTGAGTCAGTTCATGACCGATCACGCCGCCGGCGTCGCCATAGTTGACGGCATCGTCGGCTTTGGGATCGTAGAACGGCGGCTGGAGAATGCCGGCAGGAAAATTGATGTCGTTCATCTGCGGGTTGTAGTAGGCGTTGACCGTCGGCGGGGACATTCCCCACTCGCCGCGATCGACCGGCTTGCCGATCTTGGCGATCTCGCGGCGCGACTCGAATTCAGTGCCGCGGATATAGTTGCCAATCGCGTCTCCGCGGATGACCTCATAGTTCGCGTAATCGCGCCACTTGTCGGGATAGCCGATCTTATTGGCTACCTCTTCCAGCTTTTCCTTGGCTTTCGTCTTGGTTTCCGGACTCATCCAGCTGAGTTGATCAATATCCCGCGCCATGGCGGCCTCTATGTCCTTAACCATGCGCTGGGTACGCTCCTTATTTTCAGGACCAAACTGTCGCTCCACGTATTTCTGCCCCAGAGCTTCGCCAAGCAGGTGATCGGTGGAGCGGACGCAACGCTTCCAGCGCGTTTGCAACTCCTTTTGTCCTCGAAGTTTTTGCTCGTAAAAGTCGAAATTCTCCGCCACGAAGTTAGCCGGCAGCATGGGCGCCATCTGGTGGATCAAATGCCAGCGCAGGTAAGTCTTGATGGTTGACAGATCCTCTTGGCTAAAGACGGCCTCGAGCCCCTTGAAGAAATCGGGAACGGCCACATTGAGGTTTTCAACCGGCGGCGTATCGATGGCGCGCAGATATCGATTCCATCCAAAGGCTGGATTCATTTTTTCCAGATCGTTCAGAGGGAGCTTGTGGTAGATGCTGGCCGGATCACGCCGTTGCGTGACCGTCAGGGAAGCCTTGGCGAGGGCGGTCTCAATCGCCATTACCTTTCGTGCGTCGGCGTGGGCGGCTGTGGGTGACTCGCCGACTAGTTGCAGCATTTTGGCGACGTGAGCCGCGTACTGGTTGCGCGTTTCGAGCGACTTGGCGTCAGTCCGCGTGTAGTAATCGCGTTCCGGCAATCCCAGACCACCTTGATCAGCCTCAGCGATGACCGAAGTGGCATCCTTGAAGTCCTGGTCAGAGCCGTAACTGAAGAATGCATCCACCCCGAGCAGGTGCAGGTGAGCCAGTAGCTCGGCCAACTCTGATTTCGATTTGATCGCCCGAATTCGATCCAGTTCAGGCTTCAAGGGATCAATTCCCTTTTCTTGGATGGCCGTTTCATCCATGCAGGAGGAGTAATAGTCGCCAATCTTCTGCTCGACCGCGGTGCGGTCAGGCCGTTCGACGGCGGCTTTTTCGAGAATATCGCGAAGGATCAGGCGGTTCCGTTCTGCCAATTCGGTGTCCCGGCCATAGGAGGCCTGATCGGGAGGAATCGGGTTCTGCTTAAGCCAGCCACCACAGGAATAACGGTAGAAATCCACACAGGGATCGGTTGATTGATCCATCAGTGAAGGAGCGAAGCCGACAAGTTCTTTCAACTCCGGGGCCGGGATCTTGGAAGTCGCCGGCGTCGCCGTTTCCGGGCCCGCCTGTTTGGCAACCTCTGTGTGTTCAGTGACTTGCTGCGAATTGTTACCCTGCGCCAAAGAGGCTATAGAAAAAATTAGAATGAGCAGAATCTTTGCGAGCGATTGCATCTGGTTCTCCTGGCCAACATGATTCCTAATCTGCCGGTGTCGAGAAGGGGAGCCCCTGGCATGGGTAGCCAAGATCCAGTTCGCGAAGCGTCATAAGGCAGCGGTAGCTAAAATGCTCTCGAGCAAAAGTGTATTTCCTGACGCCCTCCCCAGTCCAGTCGACACGGCGGACGGAGGGAACAGGCGCTCGGTCCGGTAAAAGGCTAATCGTTGGGGAGTTGTTCTCG
>JBPYDQ010001020.1:0-3089 GCA_051986135.1 Terriglobales bacterium
GGATTTAGCGGAGCGTTTCAGCGCAGTGCCGCTGGGTAGTGGCGAGGACCACGTCTATCGCGTGATCGAAGTAGTCGGAACCTCAAGCAAAAGCATTTCCGACGCGATCGACAGAGCCGTCGCTCGCATGCAGATGGTGGCTGATGATGGTCCGCCTCTGTTCGAGGACTGCATCGCGAGCACTTGTTGTTCTTGATTGCCAACGGAAAAGGCCTAACGCCGCACGCAAATCCGCAGGGCTTCGTCTCTCAGCTGCTCTCCCTTCGGCCATCCGTTAGGCATGCTCTCCGTGTCTTGGGTTAGAGCCTGCGCGGTGTTTACGCACTGCGTCGGCTCGTTGATGGGCAAGATTCGTTCCCTTGGGGTGAGGGTGGGTGAAAAGCTTCTGTTAGGATAGACGGTGAACAAAGCGGGCGTGTTGCGGGCGAGTTGAACACGCATGTTTGCGCATTGTTCCGCCGGCAACTGCCGAGATGTTCTCGGCGAGGAATGCGGAAACAGACGGAAGATAAAGAGTTTTTTCTGGTGGGCGCTGTAGGGATTGAACCTACGACCTCTCCCGTGTGAAGGGAGCGCCCGTTACTGATTTCATTGTAGAATTTGCGAAGTCCACCGCAAGTCCACGAGTTTGACCGCAGCATCAAGCTCCCGCTCGTTTCTGCTTTGGCTCGACGGGCAGGAGGTCGGCTCGCCGCGCAATTCCACTTACCACAACGTGGGAATAGCGGTCTGCGGAGTTCGGGTCTGACCAGCGATCGGTCTTGACCAGATCGTAAGTGTCGAGACCGCCGTGCTGGCGCATCCACGTAGCCCAAGTGTGGCAGAAGACGTGAAAGGCCAATCGGCGCGGCAAATCTATCCCGGCCTCATCCAGCGCCATCTTGAGCATATCCCGCAGCCTGCCGCCGTTATGAAACCGGAATACGCGCCCCTGGCGGCTCAGCCCCCTGGGCAGTTCTCTGAGTTCTTCGACTACCACCGCCGGTAGATAGACCAGCCTAGACTTGCCGCTCTTCGTTGTCGGCAGGAGCGCCGACTGCTGGGCCAAGTTGACGTTCAGACATTCGAGCTTGAGCGCATCACCCAGGCGCATTCCGGTGTAGCAAAGCAGGCGCAGGAAAATTCTGAATTCAGTCTTGGTAAGCTCTGGCGCCGCAATCTTGGCGGTGGCTCGGAAAAGCGAAAACGCCTGCTCCGGTGTCAGCCAATGAGTGCGCCGCTGCCCGCGCCAGCCGATAGGTCGCTTGATCTTCTGTTCGACTCCAGCGCGCTTCAGCACCGCAGAGATTGGCGTATAGACTTGACGATTGCGGGTGGCAGGTTCGGCGTTGGGCAGGATTGCTGCAGCGCACCGATCGATCGTAGCCTGATCTATTGCTGAGAGCGGCAGATTGCCGAGATGACGCAATATTGGCGTCAGGAACTTTCGCTCGCCTCCAGAGGTCATGTAGTTGATTGCGGCGTCGGCGAATGTCGCTTCGCCGGAACGGATAACGACACCACGTTCGATTTCGTCCCGCTTCTTGCGGAGGAGTTTCTCGGCAACTTCGCGCCGGCCAGTACCAGTGCTCTCGTTAATGTAGATCCCGAGATAGGTGCCACGGATGTAGTAGTACGGCGTCTTGCCCGCACGCCGCGGTTTGAGCTTGAGCGGCATGTCAGCCCCTGTTCGGTCAAGTATCGAATCAGTTCGGAAATGCGACTAATGTCACTCTCGGTGAACAGCTTGTCCCTGCCATCTTGGAGATACAGCGGACGACCGTCCAGCCCGAGTGGATACGCACGCAAAAACTCCCTTAGGCGACGAGGCTTTCGGCGCAACCGTTCTGCGGCCTCGGGAAGGGTCAGAAGGTTCACGATGCCATGTCCTGGGTAATGCTGGCGGGACGGCAAGGCATCTCAGGCGATCTCCTGGTCCTCGGCCGCGAGCCGGCCACCGGCTTGCAGCGTAAAGGTCAGGCTGCCGCGCCGGTTCGGCAGCCGGTGCTGGGCCGCGCTCACGACAGCAACCCGTTCACTGCCGGGAAACAGTTCTCGAATAATCTTCTTCATCGCGGCGAGCCGGCGCAAGCCGGCTGCCGACATGGAACCGTCTGGAAAGGCGAGACGCGCCGCATCCACTAAACGGAGCGGCGCGTCGTCGCTAATGTCAGATGCCTGAAGCATCGGAGATCAGACTTCCTCGCATGGGCGGCGGGCTCTAACTGTACGAACGAGGATGCGGTTGATCTCTCGGCCGCGATCATCGCGTGCAACACTGGGGGCCAGAACGATCTCTTTGCCGATCCAGTTCTCAGGGTTGGAGCCAAAACATCCGACGAGCGTGTCGGTGTTGGGCGCTTCTAAGGCAAGGCGCTTTTTCTTGTCTTGGAAGTAGAGAACCGGAATGATCATTACCCCTTCATTGACGCCGCACCCCACCTCCAGCTCGAAATGGTCGATGGTTACGCAGACCTGACGGTCTTGCAGGTCTTCGTACGTCAGATAATTGAGGTCGCCTTTTGTATTTCTGGAGACGCCATTCGAGACGAGCCATCTCCTCGGCCAGCGTGCGCAGTTCTGGGTCTTCCTGCGCTTCGCGCCACAAACACTCACGCAACTCAGCGGCGTGCTGTAGGGAATCGTTTGTAGTTGACATTTACGTCTCCTTTTCTTTGCTGCCAGGGAGGCCGCCCAGGCGCGGTTTCTTTCAGTTCGCCGTCTTCCGGTTCACAACCTCCCTCCCAAGCGGAGTGAGTTTCCAGACGATCAAGTCGTCCCGCCGCATGCCGGTGTCGTAGATCAGACCCTGCGCGGCGTTTCCGATCGTCGCCCACTGGGTCGAAAGCAGACCTTCAACACCGTCGGCGGTTGAGCGCGCAGTCTTCCGCCTTCACTGTCACAAGGATCTGGGCAACTTTCCTCACCCCCAATCCCGTCCACTCGCACAGCACATCAGCTGGCGAATGCCGGCCAGGACACCAGGGCGATACAGGACTGGCTCGACCATCGATCGATCCAGCACACGACGCGCTACACGCAATTGAGCGCGGCGCCGTTCAAGGACTTCTGGAGATAGGGGGCTTCGTGAAGCCGATCTGAAAGTTCCG
>JBPYDQ010001021.1:0-12970 GCA_051986135.1 Terriglobales bacterium
CGCCCGGCATCGGGCAGCTGTAAATGAAGTAGCTTGTGCCAAATTAGGCGAATCGCTCGGATCTCGGGTACGGCAACGGTGGCAGAGTCTGCAAACCGGGAAATGGTTCAGCACGAAGTCACCTGATATAGAAGCAATTCGGGCTTCGTGGGCATATAGCGTCTTAGGTTAGGCACGAACGGGAGGTGAAAAGAGCGCGGCGCAGATACACAAAAGCTTTCTCGAACCTGAGCAAATTCTTCTTTCGTGAATGAATGTTCCCACTCGGAAATGTCCTCGGAAGCCAGAAAGACCTGGACCCTTCAAACTCCACCTCAGACTGCATTAGCACTTGCTAGCGCGTGTCCCAGGAGCTGGCTCCAGCGCCCGAGACATCTACCAGGATCAGAGCAGGGGTGATTTTCCCGATTTTCACATTATCTGCCGAGGAACAGGCTCGCGTCCTGGCATTGGCCGACGTGGCGCTCCACGCGGGCACCTCCCATGAAGGTCAGGCCTATGCCGGCGATCGTGCCGGGAGCGAACATGAACGGCTCAAGCAGGAGCTGCGCAATGTGGTGGAGAGCTCGAACGCGAGAGAAGCAGCGGGCCAGATAACCACTCAGGCCTGTGAGCAGCGACCTGCCGCCGACCACCGAATTATTCGAACCAACGCCGCATCTTCTCCTTCAGAGAGATGAGCGAATCGGGTAACCATGTGTCGTACTGTAATCCAGCGGTAAGATGTACCGTCTTCTCCACGCGCGAAGGCTTGTTGCTGAAGATGAGGTAATATGTTCCCGGCCGCGAAGGGAGCGCTGCCTGCAGGTTCGATTGTGAGACATTGCCGCTGTCGTAATAAGGGCTGATGGCATAACCACCCTGCCAAATCACGAACTCTCGATCGCTTAACACCAGGACCCGAATGTCCTTTTCTGCGCGCCCGCTGGCGTCGAACTGACCAGTTACTGCGACATCGATGGCGCCTTCCGGAACGGTCAATTTGTAACTGGCGAAGCCATTCGGTTTGATAGCAACGCTGCCTTCGGCGATCGTCTCCGCGTGGGCAGTGGTGACATACTGTTTGATTTCGGAAGCAACAGAATTGCCGGTAGCAGCAGCCCAACCGAGAGCGCTCAGAACAATTGCGGCAAGCAACCAAAGTGCGAGTCGGCCTGGTGAGCTTGGTCGGCGGTGTCGCAGGTGAATTGGCTCGGATGCCGTCGTTACCGCCGCAGCCGATTGACTATCGGCAGCCGCGATTACCGTGGGAGCAGGTATTTCGCTGCCGCAGTTCGAACAAAATCGAGCGGAGGAGAAAATACTCTTGCTGCACTTCGCGCAAACCGCATCGCCGCCGGGAGCGGGTGCCTCGGGAAAACTTCCGTCGACCGTGTGCCCACACTCCACACAGAACTGTGACCCATCGGCCAGCCTGGTGCCACACCGGTTACAGAACACAACTTAGCCTCTACGATTCTTGGAAATCCCAGCCATTGCGGGCTGCGGTCGGGAAGCGCGATTTTAGCAAAGCTCGATTGTTTGCGATATGAGGAACTTCATCACTCATGCTGGAGCAGTGACTCAAGTCATCTGGTCCGCCGCTTCTTCTGGCTTCAATCTGTACGGTCGGTGTCTCTGCCGACCGTGTCCGTCGCACTGTGGCCCGTTAACAACACAAAAGGCGCGCAACGGTAATCCGGGGCCGGACTCACCGGTTAGCTGATCCGACCTTGGTCTGGCCATCTAGGGAAACTGCGGCAAACCTACCGGGAAGGGCCTCCGGAGAAACGCGAGCGGGACGCTGCTCAAAACCGGGCCGCGATTAAGGCGAAAACTAAACCAGCCGCGACCAGCACGGCGCTCCCCGGCTTGGCTAGCGCAAGCCATAGCCGCAGTGGTTGTTGCTCCCGCTCCGCCGTTTTGAGCCGACATTGCTCCAACCCGGGGACAAGACCGCCGGCAATTATCCACGTATTAACTGTTGTGTTCGAGTTGACTGCAAGCAGGCGGATCAGCCGGTCCAATCGGGGGGGCTCATACAACAGCAGCATGGCAGGTGGCTTGCTGGAGACCGCACCTCGAGTGAGGGCCGGCTCGGAAGTGAAACTCGGGCTCGGGTTGAGCAGCGGACAAGATCTGGGTGACAGGCATGGTGCTCAACGCCCAGTCATCAAGAGCAATGCTTCTTTCGGTACGGCTGCATTAAGTTTAGCCGGCTCGAACCCGGCGCGAGCGACTCCACGAGTGTTTCAAATATGTGCAGACCGCCACGGACGAGCAGCACGAACGCAATGACGATGGGCTCCTTAGAAACGCTAAACGCCACTGAATCTGGTACTCCCATTTTTGTCGAGACGTTGCTCTCTAGCGCGAGTCTCTTCAGGTGCTCGATCAACTAAAATTCAGTTCCGAACGACGCCATTGCCCCCGCAGAAGTTGTAGACTTTTGAGGCGGGCATCAATTAGGGCTGAGGAATTCTGCCATCAACCGATGATAGGTAAGAGGCAGCTGGCAGAAATGCATTTAGGAGACGTCATGGTCACGAGCGAGCAAGCCGTCGCAACGGGCAGTCGACTCGACACACTATGCATTAATACGATTCGCACCCTGTCTATCGACGCAGTGCAGAAAGCCAACTCCGGCCATCCGGGGGCGCCTATGGCATTAGCGCCGGTAGCTTACACGCTGTGGCAGCAATTCCTCCGTTACGATCCGCAAGATCCCATATGGCTAAATCGAGACCGCTTTGTCTTGTCGAACGGGCACGCCTCGATGTTGTTGTATTCCTTGCTTTACCTTACCGGCGTCCGAGCCGTAAGCCCAAAATACGAGGTCCTCGACCAGCCTGCGCTTTCCCTCGACGACATCAAGCAGTTCCGGCAGATCAACAGCAAGACTCCGGGCCACCCCGAATATCGTTTGACCTCCGGTATCGAGACAACAACCGGACCTCTAGGCCAAGGCGTCGGCAACAGTGTCGGCATGGCCATCGCCGGGGTCTGGCTTGCGGCCCACTACAATCGTCCTGGCCTGGAAATCTTTGATTACAACGTTTATGCCTTCTGCGGTGACGGGGACATGCAGGAGGGCGTCTCCAGTGAAGCCGCTTCCCTAGCCGGTCATCTCAAGTTGCCCAACCTTTGCTGGATTTACGACAACAATCGCGTGACGCTCGACGGTCCGGCGGCCTGGTCCATGTCAGAGGACGTGGCTGCCCGCTTCCGCGCTTATCATTGGAACGTTCTGCATGTCGCGGATGCGAACGACCTTACTGCACTCGCCGACGCCTACCAGAAATTTCTGAATACAAAAGATCGGCCGACTCTGATCATCGTGGACAGCCACATCGGGTACGGCTCTCCGCACAAACAAGACACGAGCGCCGCTCACGGCGAGGCTCTCGGCGAGGACGAGGTCAAGCTGGTTAAGAAATTCTACGGCTGGCCCGAAGACGCGAAGTTTCTCGTCCCCGATGGAGTAATAGAAAATTTCCGCGAAGGCATCGGTAAGCGCGGACATGAGCTACATGAGCGCTGGACGAAGCTATTCGACGCGTATAGAAAGAAGTACACGACCGAGGCTGAGCAGCTACATCTGATTCAAACTCGCCAACTTCCAGATGGATGGGATAAGAATCTGCCAAGCTTTCCTGCCGATGCCAAGGGCGTAGCTACGCGCGAGAGTTCCGGAAAAGTCCTAAACGTCATCGCTCAGAACGTTCCCTGGCTTATCGGCGGTTCGGCTGACCTGGATACTTCCACCAAGACGCATCTGAAATTCGAGGGCGCCGGGGAATTTCAAGCTGGAAGCTACGCCGGCCGCAACATTCATTTCGGCATTCGCGAGCACGCCATGGGAGCAATCGCTAATGGCCTCGGAGTTTCGAAGCTGCGCCCCTTCACCGCGACTTTCTTTAATTTCAGCGACTACATGAAACCGCCGATCCGCCTGGCTGCCATCATGGAATTACCGGTAATCTTCATCTATACCCACGATTCCATTGGTCTGGGCGAAGACGGCCCGACACATCAACCCATCGAGCAACTCGCAACCTTGCGGTCCGTTCCCGGCCTCACGCTCCTACGCCCGGCCGATGCCAATGAGGTCGTCGAAGCGTGGAAAGTAATCATGCCGCTAGATCACAAACCCGCGGCCCTTGTCCTAACCCGTCAGGTGGTGCCGACTTTTGACCGCACCAAGTACGCCTCTGCCGCTGGTGTCGCCAAGGGAGCCTATGTCCTGGCGGACGCGCCCGATTCGAAACCGCAGGTAATCCTCCTCGCCACCGGCAGTGAAGTTTCCATTTGTGTGGAGGCCTACGAGAAATTAAAAACCGAAGGCATCACAGCCCGTGTCGTGAGCATGCCTTCCTGGGACATCTTTGAGGACCAGCCCCGCGAATATCGCGATCAAGTGCTTCTGCCGGATGTGAAGGCGCGCATAGCTGTCGAGCAAGCCTCCACGTTCGGCTGGTCGCGCTACGTTGGCCGGCAAGGTGTAGTAATCGGTATGCATAGTTTCGGCGCATCTGCTCCCGGGAAAGACGTGCAGAAGAAGTTCGGATTCGTGCCTCAGACGGTAATCGAAGCTGCCCGCAAGCTGGTGCGCTCTTAGCGCGGGGGCAGGCCTAGCCGACGGACGGTGGCCCCGGCGGTTCTCCTGGACTGTTTCCGCAGCCGTAAGGTCAAGGTCCATGGACATCCCCGGGATTTGACGAGCGACGAAACCGAGTGGCGTCAACCTGCAGCCGGGGAGCGGCGGATCGATTTACCCAGGACATAGGCTGTGGATGCGACGCGAAATGGTGATTGAGCCCTTCACGGGGCGGAACTGAGGAGACTCCCATGCAACCCACCGGAATTCTCGAAACTGCCAAAGCCGTCAATCCCCTCAAAGAGCTCTTGAAATACCGCCAGTCGGTGTGGCTTGATTACATCCGCCGCAACCTACTCAAGAGCGGCGAACTGAACCGCCTGATCGAAGACGATGGGCTGCGCGGAATGACCTCCAACCCCGCCATCTTCGAAAAGGCGATCACGGGCAGCACCGACTACACCGACTTGCTCGCATCCGTCGCCGAGCGGCGCGACCTCGACGCCAAAGCCCGTTATGAATTGCTGGCCATCCGCGATATCCAGGATGCCGCCGACATGCTTCGCCCGGTCTACGATGAATCCAAGCGCTACGATGGATATGTCAGCCTGGAAGTTTCTCCCTACCTTGCCCGCGACACGCGAGGCACTCTCGAAGAAGCGCGCCGCCTGTGGAGTTCCGTTGCCAGGCCGAACATCATGATCAAAGTCCCGGGCACCGCCGAGGGCATTCCCGCCTTCCAGCAGCTGATCAGCGAAGGCATTAATGTCAATGTGACTCTGCTTTTCGCACAGGAAGTGTACGAGCGGGTCGCCGAAGCCTATATCGCCGGCCTCGAGCAGCTGACCGCCAAAGGCGGCGACGTGAGCAAGATGGCCAGCGTGGCCAGCTTCTTCATCAGCCGCATTGACACTCTGGTCGACGCGATCGCCGACCAGAAGATGAAAGAGACGAAGGATCCTCAGCAACTAGAGCTGCTGAAGAGTATTAAAGGAAAAGTTGCGATTGCTAACGGCAAGCTTACCTACCAGAAGTACTTACAAATCTTCAGCGGCTCGCGTTGGGACCGGCTAGCGAACAAAGGCGCCCACACTCAGCGTGTCCTCTGGGCCAGCACGAGCACAAAAAATCCCGCCTACCGCGACGTGATCTACGTGGAAGAACTCATCGGGAAAGACACGGTTAACACCGTCCCTCCGGCCACTCTGGCTGCATTTCGCGACCATGGCAATGCGCGCGAGACTCTGATTGAAAATCTCGACGAAGCCAGAACGACGATGGAGACGCTGCCCAAAGTCGGCATTTCGATGAAGCAGGTCACCGATCAACTGACCGATGACGGCGTGCGCCTGTTTGCCGAAGCGTTCGACAAGCTGCTTGAAGCGGTCGAGAAAAGCAGCCAACATGCGGTCACACCGAAGATCGCCCAGCAGACATACTCGCTCTCCGAGAGTCTTGCCGCAGCCGTTAAGAAGAATGTCGACGACTGGCGTGCCGGCGGCAAGGTACGCCGCCTCTGGCAACGCGATGCTTCCCTATGGACCGGATCCGACGAGGCCAAATGGCTGGGATGGCTGGGCATTACCGAAGAGGAGATCGAGCATGAAAGCGCCTTGGGCAAAGTCGCTGAAGACGCCAGGTCGGGAGGCTTCGAACATATTCTCCTTCTGGGAATGGGCGGCTCCAGCCTTTGTCCGGAGGTGCTCGGTATGACCTTCGGGAAAATCAACGGCTTCCCAGAACTTCTCGTGCTCGATTCAACCGATCCCGCCCAGATTAAAAGCTTTGCAAACAAGATCGACTTAGCAAAGACGCTATTCATAGTCTCCAGCAAGTCCGGCACCACGCTTGAGCCCAATATCTTCAAGCAATACTTCTTCGAGCGCGTCGAGCAGGCCATTGGCGCCGAAAAGGCCGGTAGCCGCTTTATCGCCATCACCGATCCCGGCTCAAAAATGCAGCAAGTCGCCGAGCGTGACCACTTTCGCCACATCTTTTACGGTCGCCCTGACATCGGTGGCCGCTACTCGGCCCTTTCGAATTTCGGCATGGTTCCCGGCGCCGTCATGGGACTGGACCTGAAGAGATTCCTGGATTCGGCCGAGGAGATGGTCGAGGCCTGTGCCTCGTCAGTTCCGGTCGAGGAGAATCCCGGTGTCATGCTGGGCATCGTCCTGGGTACGGCTGCCGTTCACGGCCATGACAAGCTCACCTTCGTCACATCACCCGGGATCTCCGGTCTGGGAGCGTGGCTCGAACAATTGATCGCAGAATCCACTGGCAAGGATGGCAAAGGAATTATCCCGGTCGACCGCGAACAGCTTGGCGCGCCCGATGTATACGGCCATGATCGCGTTTTCGCGTATATCCGCCTGGAAAATGCCCCGGACACGAGACAGGACGCGATGGTCGCCGCCCTGGAGAAAGCAGGTCACCCGGTGGTGCGCATGCAACTGAACGACGTCTACGAGCTCGGTCAGGCCTTCTTCAGCTGGGAAATCGCCACTGCCGTAGCGGGATCAATTATTGGCATCAACCCCTTCAACCAGCCCGATGTCGAAGACAGCAAGATCGAGACTCGCAAACTCACCTCCGAATACGAGAAGACGGGCTCCTTTCCTCCTGAGAAGCCACTCGCCGAGGAAAAGGGAATCAAGTTGTTCACTGATAAAAACAATGCCCAAGCGCTTTCAAAGGCCGTTGGCAATGACAAGTCGTTAGCTTCCTATCTCGGAGCACACCTGAACCGGATCGCTGCGGGAGACTACTTCGCCCTGCTGGCGTATATCGAAATGAACGCCGCCCATGAAGACCAGCTTCAGGCCATGCGGCATGCGGTTCGCGACAAGAAACAGGTTGCCACCTGCCTCGGCTTCGGGCCCCGCTTCTTGCACTCGACCGGTCAGGCGTACAAAGGCGGCCCGAATTCCGGGGTATTCCTGCAGATCACGTGTGACGACGCAGCCGATCTGGCTGTCCCCGGGCAGAAATATACATTCGGCGTGGTGAAGGCGGCCGAGGCGCGTGGCGATTTTGAGGTGCTCGCGCAGCGGAATCGTCGCGCCCTCCGGGTGCATCTTGGTAAAGACGTAAACCAAGGTCTGGCAGTGCTCGAGGAGATGCTGGCAAAGACTAGGTCGAGGCAGTAGAGCCGTGTACACAGATGGGTACAGCGCTCGGCGTCCCGGCAGGAAGATAGTCCGTTAACGAGCGCCAGGCAAGAGCGCGGCGCCGCTCGAAAACGGAATGTTCCGACAGAATCCCGCGGGGACGGCTGAAGTTCTGGAGAAGGAAAGGCAATGCAACTCGGAATGGTAGGTCTCGGCAGAATGGGCGCCAACATGACCCGGCGCCTGCTGCGTGGCGGACATCAGGTCGTAGTCTCTGACCTGAGCGCCGAAGATGTTAAGAACATTGCCAGCGAGGGCGCCGTCGGATCCGCCTCGATCGACGATTTCGTCAGCAAACTCAAACCACCCCGCACCGCCTGGCTCATGGTTCCCGCCGGCGGTCCCACCGAACAGACGGTGCAAGCACTTTCCCAGCGTTTCCAAAAAGGCGATATCATCATCGACGGCGGCAACTCTTATTTCAAAGACGATATTCGTCGCTCCAAGCAGCTTAAAGACAAAGGCATTCACTACATTGACGTCGGCACCAGCGGTGGTGTCTGGGGACTGGAGCGCGGCTACTGCATGATGATCGGTGGTCCCAAAGAAACCGTTCAACATCTGGACCCGATTTTCAAAACCCTCTCTCCCGGGCGCGGCGATATACCCCGCACTCCCGGCCGCGAGAAGCTCCCCGGTAGTGCCGAGGAGGGCTACATGTATTGCGGCCCTTCCGGCGCCGGTCATTTCGTCAAGATGGTTCACAACGGCATCGAGTACGGCATTATGCAAGCCTATGCCGAGGGGTTCGACATTTTCGTAAACGCGCAGAGTAAAGCGCTGCCGGAAGACCAGCGTTACAACTTGAACGTAGCCGATATAGCCGAAGTCTGGCGCCGTGGTAGCGTGATAAGTTCCTGGTTGCTGGATCTCACCGCCATGGCTCTAGCCGAGAATCCGACGCTCTCCGAGTACACTGGTTTCGTGCAGGATTCCGGCGAGGGTCGTTGGACGATTGCAGCCGCTCTCGAAGAAGCAGTCCCGGCCGAAGTTTTATCAGCCGCGCTTTATACGCGCTTTCGCTCGCGCCAGCAACACACCTTCGCTGAGAAAGTGCTTTCCGCCATGCGCCAAAAATTCGGTGGACATGTCGAGCCCCAGAAAAGAGTCGCGTAGACCAGCACCGCATTCGCGCGGCGAGATGGCCGGCACCAAGAGGCGGAATATTTTGACCAAGTCGTAAAATTTAGGTCTCATGAAAAAGCTGCAAGCCCCATAACTGCCGAATTGTCTGAAACGCCGCAGTTGGCGTTCTGAGGAACCTGAAAAAATGTCTCAGACCGCAGTACTCACATCACCCTCTGGCACCCGGGTCGGCCGTCCCGGCGACCCTTGCGTCATGGTCATCTTCGGCGCGGCCGGCGATCTCACCCGCCGCAAACTTGTGCCGGCGCTCTACAATTTGGCCAGCGAACAACTGCTCTCGCGCGAGTTCGCCATCATCGGCATGGCTCGCGCCCCAATGACGGACGAGCAATTCCGCGACCGCATGTCGCAAGACATACACCAGTTCGCCACCGGCCCGGTCGATTCGGACCTCTGGGAATGGTTTTCCCGGCGTATGTACTACGTTCAGGGCGATTTCAAAGATCCCAACGCGTACGCCCGCTTGCAGGATACGCTCGAGAAAGTCGACAAAGAACACAGTACCCACTCGAATTTCTTTTTCTATCTTGCCACCGCCCCCGAATATTTCGGTCTCATCATTGAGCAACTGGGAAAGCGTGGGCTGGTTGCCCAGGAGAACAATCATTGGCGCCGCGTGATTGTGGAGAAACCTTTCGGCCATGATCTGGAATCGGCCAAAGCTCTGAACGCTCAGATCCGCAAAGTCGTCGAGGAGAGCCAGATTTATCGCATCGACCACTACCTTGGCAAAGAAACTGTACAGAACATCTTGGCCTTCCGTTTCGCCAATGGCATTTTCGAGCCGATCTGGAACCGCCGTTACATCGATCACGTACAGATTAGTGTGGCCGAAGTGGTTGGCGTAGAGCAGCGCGGTAGCTACTACAACCAGACCGGTGCTCTGCGAGATATGGTGCCCAACCACATCATGCAGCTGATCAGCTTGACGGCGATGGAGCCGCCCATCTCTTTTCGTGCTGATGCCGTGCGCGACGAGCAGGCGAAAATTCTGCACGCCATCCAACCGATGAGCGATCAGGAGGTTCTGACTCGCACGGTGCGCGGACAATATGGCGGGGGCATCGTTGCCGGCCAGCGTATACCTGCCTACCGGGACGAACCCGACGTGCCCCACGACTCCCGTACGGAAACCTTTGTTGCCATGAAGCTGCAAATTGACAACTGGCGCTGGGCCGATGTCCCTTTTTACCTACGTACCGGCAAGTGCCTGCCGGTTCGCAATACGCATATCGTCATTCAATTTCGCCGCGCCCCCTTCGTTCTATTCCGTGACACGCCAGTCGAAAACCTCACTCCCAACCAATTGGTCCTGCACATCCAACCCGAGGAAGGTATCTCCCTGCGTTTTGCCGCCAAAACTCCCGGTTCGGTCATGCGCCTGGGCACGGTGGACATGAATTTCGAATATGCAGATTACTTTGGTGTGACCCCCAGTACCGGATACGAACGCCTGCTGCACGACTGCATGATCGGCGACGCCACCCTGTTCCAGCGCGCCGACATGGTCGAAGCCGGCTGGTGCGTTGTGAATCCGGTTCTCGACGTATGGAAGGCATTGCCACCACGCAACTTTCCGAATTATGCTGCTGGTACCTGGGGACCGAGGGAGGCGGATGACCTCCTCGAGCGCGATGGCCGCCGCTGGAGGAATTTCGATAAATGATCCTGGCCGGCGATATCGGTGGCACCAATGCCCGACTGGCCTTTTTCGACGCGACCAATGGTCGGCTGAACCTCGTCAATGAAGCCATCTACCCCAGCCGCGACTACCCGGGCCTGGAAGAAATCGTTTCCACCTTCGTCCGCCAAGACTCAGGACCGGTCGACGCCGCCTGCTTCGGTGTTGCCGGACCAGTTCGCGAAGGCCGCGCCCAGATATCGAACCTTCCCTGGGCCGTCGAGACCTCTCGCCTCGCCAGGGAACTCAAGGCCCGCCCGACCTTTCTTATCAACGATCTGGAAGCCGTGGCTTGGGGCATCGCTGAATTGCAGCCCAACGATGTGGTGACAATAAATCAGGGAGCAACGAATGCCCGTGGAAACCGGGCGGTAATTGCCGCCGGCACCGGCCTCGGTCAAGCAGGAATGTATTGGGACGGAAAAGAGCACCATGTGTTCGCCTGCGAAGGAGGTCACACCGATTTCGGTCCACGCGGCGACTTGCAAATCGAGCTGCTACGCCACCTCGCAGCCAAATTCGGCCGTGTGAGCTACGAACGCGTCCTCTCCGGTCCGGGCTTGGTCAATATTTATCAGTTCCTGCGCGACACCGGCCGCGGCCAGGAACCCAAATGGCTGGCCGAAAATATGACAGCCGGCGATCCTGCTGCGGCCATTTCCAAAGCTGCTCTGGAGGCCAATTCTTCGCTGTGTGAAGCGGCACTTGATATTTTTGTTGCCATTTACGGAGCGGAAACCGGCAATCTCGCCCTCAAATTCCTAGCCTCGGGAGGGATATTCTTAACCGGCGGTATCGCTCCGAAAATTCTCCCCAAGCTACACAACCGAATTTTTCTCGACGCCTTTCTCGACAAGGGAAGGATGCGTCCCCTGGCTGAATCCATGCCGCTGCAGGTGATCGTCAACGAAAACACCGGCCTTTGGGGTGCTGCCCGTTGTGCCGAGGTGCGGGCCCGCAGCATCTAAGTCGATCATGACGCAGGCGCTCGAAGTCCGCATTTTCCCGTCTTCTGCTGAACTGTTTCGGGCTGCCGCCCAGCAATTCGTGAAGCTCGCCAATGACGCGATCGGGGCCAAGGGCTCATTCATGGTGGCACTATCGGGAGGCTCAACTCCGAAAGCCATGCATTCACTGCTGGCCACTGAATTTGTTTCCGCCATCGCCTGGGACCGAGTGTATTTCTTCTGGGGCGATGAGCGCCACGTTCCACCTGATCATCCCGACAGCAACTATCGCATGGCTTATGAGACGCTGCTTTCGCGAGTGCCTGCCGACCCTGAGAAAATCTTTCGTGTGCCCGCCGAAAATCCCGATGCCAACGCCGCAGCCAGCGAGTATGAACAGACTCTGCGCACCGCTTTCCGTCTGAGGGAACGAGAGGCGCCAGGTTTCGACTTAATTTTGCTGGGACTTGGTCCCGACGGCCATAGGGCTTCCTTGTTTCCGCGCACCAGCGCCCTGCGCGAGAGTTCGCGCCTGGTTGTGGCAAACAGGGTGGCGAAACTCGACACCGACCGAATCACTCTCACTTTGCCCGTCCTGAACAATGCTGCAAATGTTGATTTCTTGGTGGCAGGAAAGGACAAAGCGCCGGCGGTGGAGTCGGTGTTTAATTCAGACTCGGATCCGAGCGAGTTTCCCGCGAAGCTGGTGCGGCCACGTCACGGCCAATTGCTGTGGATGTTGACCGAAGATGCCGGCTCCGCTATTGCTGATCGGATGGTTCGAACCCGTCAGGAATAATCAGCGCTGACCAGAGTCTTCAGGCCGTTCTCGTCTCGACAGATCAGTTCAACCTTCTTGCCTGCTGGCAGCCGGTTCCGCATATCTCCTTCTAAAACGATCATCTTCGAATCGCCGCCGGTCCACAGCATCACCACAGACTTGTTTGGCTGCCCTACGTGAGCTTCGAAGAACTCCACGCTCTCGATTCGCCCCCGCAGAATCTGGCCGCCGTTTGTCGCAGCCGTCAGAGGGAATAGTCCTGCCGCCCTCGCCTGTTGCAGGAACTTAGCCCTGCGCCGCTGCCGCTGCAACTCCCAGCCAGCATTGGCCGCAAAGATACCCGACATCGTCAGCAGGATAAGTGACATAAACAATCCATCGACGGTCGTAATGTTGCCCGAAATTATGAACCACGCAATGCCGAACAGGGGTAGGATCGCCAGCACAGCGGAAATGATCAGCAGCATAGGTCTCCCCAAGGTCCCGTGGCGAAACGCATGCCCACGCTCCAGACTCGCCGATTCGCCACGCGCATTAATTTAACAAATGTGAGCGCCACAAACCAGCGCCACCATGGGCACGGACTCGCCCCGGTTCGTTCTCAGGGCCTCAAGAAGAGCCGCCCGGGCGAAGGCGAAATCATCAGCCCAGCGGGTAAACTCAGGTCCG
>JBPYDQ010001022.1:0-3380 GCA_051986135.1 Terriglobales bacterium
CGGATCTGGATCAGTTCTTAAAGGCGAGAGTCAGTTTCCCGCCGAGAAACACAGCTAGACGCTCCGCTTCCTGTTCGGCGGCGTTCCGCACCCATCTAGGAATTTTGACGAACGGTTCGACGAGAACATCGACGCGGCTGCCCTTGATCTGATGGCGCCAAACCCCCTGCATGAGGCCGTTGACAAGAAGGACCGGCGAAATCCAGCCTTGTGGGCGGTAAACGCGGCCCCGCAAATTACCGAGTAACAGGTGTTCGGCGTGTCGAGATGCGCCGATCACGTATTGATCGAAGGCCGGAATTAGCCGGACTGACCTTTGTGGCGGGAGCTCGCTCGCCTCGCGAGCATCGGCGGCGAGCATCCAGTACTGAGCATCACCCAACTCGATCGGAGATACTTCCTCGCCAAGCGCAGCAATCCACTGCCGGGCCGTGAGGATACCGCCTCCACCCCACCACCTGGCCAAGTCGTGGTATGTTGTCGGACCATAGGCTCCAAGGAAGCGGCGTGTAAAGATCGCTGTAGCCGTCTGCGAATCCATTGGCTGCACTGGCCTGGCCACCCAGGTTGCTGGATGCGTGAACCGGACGCGCTGACCCACGCTCGGCCCGAAGCACAACCGGGCAGTCATTGCGGCTGGCTTCAGGATTGTGCTCCAACCGCCGTGTGCGAGCCTAGCAGCAAACTTGGCCGACCCCGTCAGGCGTCTCACCTTCTTAGCCAACTCCTCCCGCGTCATCAGGCAACCATCAAGCGCGGCTCCGACAGCTTCGGTCAGACGGTCGAGCTCTTCGAGCGTGAGCCCGAATCTTCGCCAAAGTCCAGGCTTCCGATATCTCCGGCTGGTGCTGAGAACAGCATGCCAAAGAGGCAAATCGTCGACCGGAAGTAGATGAAGCGTACCCCGTATCGCCCAGGTCTTGATGAGAGTGCGGTCCTCCCAAAGAGCGCGCTGAACGGCCCGGCGATCGAGTTCTTCTACTCTAGCCCATAGCGTCAGTGCGGCCGCAGACAATACCTGGGCGTGTAACCCACACAGGCGGCTTGCGACCGCGAGCATGCTCCCAGCTGGTGCGCGTTGATCGAGGTTATGCCGCCGAACGCGCCAAGCGGCAACTTGTGGCCAAGTAAGCCTTATATTCACAAACAACTCATCCACGATTTAGCAGAATCGGCCGCGCCAACGGAATCTTCCCAGCCCATCGAAGATTCCCGCTCGTACTCACGCCGGTTTGCAATTTTACCGTTTAAAACCCTGACACTCACCATCCCGTGAGTGCGGACGTCGTACCCGAAGGTGTATTCGCCGGCGCCGTTTTGGTGCTCTGAGTAGAACAGCAGGTGGTGCCGCTCCATTCTCATAGGGCGCGGACGGCCTTTCAGCCCTCCAAGAAACTCGAATAGAGCTGCACGTCCTCTCCGAATCTGAGGATAGGGTGGAGAGCTGTACAGCACCTTCGCAGAGCAATCGACGGCCTGTCTTACGGTATTGGAGTTCCAAGCGCTCGCCGGACTGCTCATTAGCACGTTGAATTCGCTGGACGAAAGCTTGACACCCTTGTTGCTTGGATGGGATCCCGGGCCGAACCGTAGCAAGAAGCACGATCAGAACTATAGCCAGACTCTTTATATGCATGGTCGTATTGTCGAGCGGATTATCCGTTTGCTGCCGCTACCACTCCAGGCGGTGCTCCAACATCCTATCCGGGCAGCACCCGAGCCCAATCATCGCAGTTGGCCCACGGGCCCCGCTGGTCACAAACGAGCTCCCACCAAGGACGAAAAGGTTAGGTACATCACATTCCGCACCTACCGAACCCATAGTCTTGCGTCCAGGAAATCAGCCTAGACGCTAAGGGACACGCACGGGGTGCGGCCCATTATGTCCCCACAGGAAAGTTGTACGGGCAGATAAACAATTCGGCGCCCGAAGTGGTTTTTCTGCCACTGGCGTCGGAACAGCCGGCTGCTGCTGAATCCGTGGACCAGGCAGCTCCTGACTGGGCTGGCGAGGTCCCCAGATCCAGTCGGAAGAGGCCTACGCTTCATGTTGAGGCGTTCGCGATTTCTTCCCGGAGGTCAATGCTGGACAACTGTCTGCATTCGGGCTACGCCTCTGTACAGCCAGCAATTCTGACTAGCGCCCAACGAGGGATTTTGCCCGAACTCGTTCTGTCCGTGGCGGCGCGGCATGGCCCTCTT
This sequence comes from Terriglobales bacterium, assembly GCA_051986135.1. Lineage (GTDB taxonomy): Bacteria > Acidobacteriota > Terriglobia > Terriglobales > Acidobacteriaceae > Gp1-AA122. The sequence goes on from JBPYDQ010001022.1 coordinate 2,203, forward strand.
GACACGGCTCTCGGAGCCCAACGTGCATTAGGCGCCAACGCGCTATCAAGTTGCTGACGATTCCGCAACTGATACACGTGACGGTCATGACGAACACCTTCCGGACGATACGAATTCTCTCGAGCGTGACCAGAATCTCACGGACTTCGGGTATACGTTCCCCGGGAACAAACGCAAGGTCCTTGAGCGTGCATTCCATAACAAGCGGGATGTCGCATGTTGCGCCCCTTACCGCAATCGATGACAGGCCTTATCCATGGACCAGACACCTCGTGGGCAACCGTGGATGGGCCGGATTCGGAAGGCACCCGTCGGAAATATCTTCCAACTGTCACCCGCCGATGAGTCGATGAGTGCTACGTGTGCGGAATAGTCATCCCTTCAACCACTTCAAAGTGCGTGACATATTCATCGAAGCTGGTCAGGGTGGCTCGCGCTTCCCTCTCGACGACCGCCTTGTTCGGCTCATATCCTGCGAACCTGCGAACCGCCTCCATCGAGTCCCAAAGGGTAAGCACAACCAACTCGACGCCGTCCTCCAATTCACGTCGAAGCAAGTAGTCTCCCCGATGTCCTTTGATGTTACGAACCTTTGGGAATACCGTTTTGGTCGCGTGCTCAATATAAGCAGCCGCTTGCTTGGGGGTTGATCGCGCTTTCCACATCCGTAAAATCACAAGAGCCTCCAAATGAAGCACACTGGGAGGCTAGCAGCCTGCGTACCATTTGGGTACTTCGATTTGCGCCAGGCACCACAAAGTCATCCTGGACACCGAGACGCCGGGAATAGCCGTCCCGGCGCAAGGCCGCCTCCGCGAACCTATTGCTGCACGTTCAGTGTGCGAGCTTGCTCGGCTGCCGATAGGGTGTGATGTCTGTTGCGATCAGAGCACCCAAAAGGAAAAGCTCATCGAGCCCCTTTCATGTCGTCCCGACGCTCACTCCCCAGTCGTAGGCCTGCACAGAAAGTTTGGCCTCGCACCATGCGTACTCCCATGGAATTAGCGATTGAAAGTGTATCCTTCAATTCTTGCACGTGACCAATTAAGATCTAAAATTGGTGAATGCGGAGGGAAACCCTGGTGGGTGAGCAGCTCAAAGGTTGGAGCAATATCGCGAAGTACATGGGCCAGTCCACATCGACCGTCCAGCAGTGGGCCAAATCGGGTATGCCAGTG
>JBPYDQ010001023.1:0-6676 GCA_051986135.1 Terriglobales bacterium
GGGGGGATTGGCGGCCTGGAAGGCGAAAGGTTATCCTGTCGAGCCATATACGGAGGTCTTTCACCTCTACACTCCAACCTTGTCTGCGCGTTGAACAAGCTAGGCCTACCAGAAGCTTGCGACCGACAACGAAGAATAAGGTTGATGTTCCGGAGCCGACTTGGCCAGTTTTCGAAGAATGTCTCCTGCAATTAGAAAACGCGCTGCGCAAATCGAGGTGCTACTCATGGACGTAGACGGCACGATGACCGACGGCAGCGTCACCCTGCTCTCACAAACCGACGGCAGCGCCCTCGAAATCAAGACCTTCGACGCGCACGATGGCCAGGGGCTCACCTTGGCGCAGACTGCAGGCCTCCGCACGGGATGCATTACGGGGCGCGAGAGTGCTGCGCTGCTACGGCGCGCCCACGAAATGAAGATGGATTTCATTTACATGAAGCAGCCATTGAAAATGCCCGCCTATGAGGAAATTCTCAGAAAAGCAGGTGTCTCGGATTTTGCTGTCGCTTATATCGGCGATGACCTTCCGGATATTCCCTTAATGCTGCGCGCTGGCCTTGCCGTCGCCGTAGGTAATGCCGTCTCCGAAGTAAAAGGAACGGCGCACTACATCACCAAAGCTCTCGCTGGACACGGTGCGATTCGCGAAACTGTTGAGCTCATTCTCAAGTCCAAAGGCATCTGGGAGGAGATGATCGACAAAGCGCGTGCGTGACCGAGTTCCAACCGGGTCCGCTTGCTGTTCCGGCGAAGATGCTGCCCGCTCAAGGTCTTCTATGCAACCCGCCTGTGCCAAAGCTGCTGCTGAGGCTTTCCGTAGCCGGAACATCTCGACCATCTGCAAAATCGACGATCAACACCGGGCAGGCTTTTCTGGAGGCGTCTCAAAGCGTGCGGGGTTGTGCGACATCCGCCGGCAGCTAGCGGACCAACCGGCCGAGCTTCAAACAATCACAAAATGAAGTACACGGTATACCATGAGGGGGTGGACCTACCGGTAAATCCGCCGGTTTTGCCGATGCTCGCCAAGCGAGTCAATGAGTTACCGTCCGGGGAAGATTGGGTTTTTGAACCGAAGTGGGACGGCTTCCGCGCGCTGGTGTTTCGCGATCGAGACGAGATCTTGATTCAAAGCCGCGACGAGAAGCCTCTGAACCGATATTTTCCTGAGCTGCTAGAGCCATTTTGCTCGGCCTTGCCTGCTCGTTGCGTACTGGACGGCGAAATTGTCATCGTAAAGGGGGGTTCGCTCGACTTCGATCTGCTGCAGCTGCGACTCCATCCAGCGGCATCGCGGGTGAATCTACTGTCGCGGCAAACTCCGTCGTCACTCGTCTTCTTTGACCTGCTTTGCCTGGGAGACTGGGATCTTCGCTCGGAACCATTCCAAAATCGCCGCCGCCAGCTGGAATTGCTTATTTCGTCGGCGTCGCCCCCCATCCATCTGACACCGGCAACCCGCGACCGCAGGGTTGCCTCCGATTGGTTTAGTCGCTTTGAGGGCGCCGGCCTTGACGGCGTCATGGCCAAGTCCATCGCTGGGACCTATGAGCCCAACAAACGTGTAATGCTCAAGGTCAAACACGAGCGCGACTGCGACTGTGTAGTTGCAGGATTTCGTTGGCACAAGAAGGGTGATCGCACTCACGTCGGGTCGCTGTTACTGGGGCTCTTTGATGATAGTGGTGCTTTGCAACACGTCGGGGTCTGTGCGAGCTTCACCACTCGGAAGCGCCTAGAGCTCGCAGAATTCCTCCAGCCTTACCGCAAAGACGCGCTGGCTGCTCACCCATGGAAGGGCTGGGCGGACGAGGAAAACGGAGAGGGCTTCAATCGCACGCCGGGTGGCCAGAGCCGCTGGAGCCAGGGCAAAGATTTATCATGGGAACCGTTGCGACCTGAACTCGTGGTGGAAGTCGCATACGATCACATGCAAGGAAGTCGTTTCCGTCATACCGCACAGTTTCGCAGATGGCGAAGCGAAAAGAGGCCTAGCGACTGCACTTACGCCCAGCTCGAAGTCGTTTCGCCGCAAGAGCTAGCAGCGATTTTCCCCTACGGCCGCTGAGTGTGAATATTCCCCGGCAGGGCCCCGGCGTTTAGGTTGTGAGCTGCTCAAAGCCGCTCTGTGGGGCGCAAACGCGGCCCCGATAGGGTGAGGTCTGCCCGGGAGACTCGGGTTTTGGTGTCATCAAAGCTCTATTTTCGATACTTCCTCAGAGGTTGGTTCCCACTCATCTCTCTTATCTCCACATGACGCGATATCTATCGTCATGCCATTAACCGCTGGCGTTCACGGCAGCTTTTGACTGAAAAAGTTTACGGGGTCGGAGCCTCCTCCTCGAAGACGGTTCTGGAGGGTTCGCTTCCATCTTCCGTACGGCACGACGGTTTCTCGTCCTATTGAATCAATCTGCCGGGGCGGGGCGAACCCCTGCGGTTCGTGCTAGCACCTTCTACTCATCTCTTCTTTTTCTCCAATCGCGCCACTCACGCGTCGGATCATCGTCCGGGTCGGGAGTTTCTTGCGTCGGTCGAAGCGCTTCCGGCACATGACGGAGGTTGACCCGAATGCGGGTCCATGTCGATGATCTGCCTCGCATCGAGTCTACCAGCACGTCATCTATCGCGAGCAGGCCCGAAATCTCTGCGTATTTCGCTTTCCACCTTTCCAGACCGGCCAGCGCGGCTGCTTTGTCAGGAGAGTTCGCAACCACGATAAGCGGCATCTTCATCCGCGGCTTCTTTGCCGCTGATCTCGCCCGGGACGGTGTAACTCGCGGCCCCTCCGATTCCATTTTGCGAAAGTGCGGAGGCCAGGGTGCATCACCAAGGCCGGAAGCTTCGTCTTTGGAAGCTAGTTCCAGCAGCTTTTCTAGTGAGCCGGGTACCTCATCCATGCCGGCATGGGGATCGCCAATTTCCGCGAAGCGCTTTGGAATTGTGAATACCGTGAAGTCGGCTGGCTCACAGTCCGGAACCTCGTGCCAGTGAAGCGGCGCCGAGACCCGGGCGTCAGGGAGCGGCCGCACCGAATAAGCAGAGCACGTGGTCCGGTCTTTCGCATTCTGGTTGTAGTCGAGGAACACGCCATGCCGCTCCTCCTTCCACCAATTCGAGCTGGCCAGAGCGGGCGCGCGCCGCTCCACGGCGCGAGATAAGGCGACGGCCGCGCGCCGCACCTCAGTGAACGTCCAGCGCGGTTCAATACGTACATTTATATGCATGCCGCGTGAACCGCTGGTCTTGGGCCAGCCGCGAAGCCCTACCTCCTCGAGAAAACTTTGAACTTCGACAGCGACACGCCGCACGTCGGTCCAGCTGACACCCGGAACCGGATCGAGATCGATCCGCAATTCATCGGGGTGTTCGAGAGTGCCCGAGCGGACCGGGTGTGGGTGCAGTTCGATGCACCCCAGATTAATGATCCAAGCAAGCCCAGCGGCGTCATCGACTACTATCTCCTCCGCCGTGCGGCCTGACGGGAAGGACAGTCTGACCGTTCGAAGCCAATAGGGCCGCTGGGCGGGAGCACGCTTTTGATAAAACGCCTCTGCCTCGGCGCCATTGACGAACCGCTTGAGAACAACAGGGCGATCGCGGATTCCGGCGAGCGCACCCGGCGCAACCGAAAGGTAGTAGCGTACCAGATCGAGCTTGGAGATCCGCACCTGCGTTTGAAAATACAGCTTGTCCGGATGTGTTATCAGGACTTCGCGTCCCTCGACCGAGAGGAGCTGGCTGGCTGCTTCTTTCGCCACTGGGAACAGGCTACCACCGCGAGGCCGAATCTGTGAGCTGCCCGTCACAATCATGAGTGCGGGAGCGACTCACCCCGCAGCTCCGACGATCACCTTCGAAACCCTGCAACACCTTCTCACGCTGCCAGATTGATTGGCAAGTCATGTTCGTCATCTTGCGACCATCACCATGCACGAACATTTCAGGCAGGACCCATTCCAGTGTCCGACCTCCGGAAAGCGTCCGCCGTGCCTGGTATCGTCTCCGATGCCCACACACCAGCGCCCAGCCAACTCGGCTTCCCGCACCACCAAGAGTCCGAGGAATATCTAAGACAGGCAACCCCTGCGCCAATGCCTCGTCTGTGGTCGCGTCGGCTGTTTTGCCTCGAACTTGCCTAGACCGAGCCAGATGCGAAATTCCTGCTTCTTTCGCTACAATGTCCTCCGCCGGAAAGGAGCGCTATGGCGAAGAAGAAGATTGATCCGCTGAACAAGAAACAGTATGGCGCCGTGTCCGCTATGCTCACGGTTTCCGATATTCCAGCTGCTGTGAGCTTTTACCAGAAAGCTTTGGGCTTCTCCAAACGTGGCATCATGAACGGTCCCGATGGGAAACCCATTCATGCCGAGCTTACGCTGCGGGGCACAACGCTTATGCTTGGGCCAGAAAATCTGGCGATGGGAAAACGCACGGCCAAGAGCGTTGGTGCCTCACCCCTGGGACTCTACCTTTATGTCGAGAACGTGGACAAGGTGGTCGATAAAGCGACGAGACTCGGCGCCACCAGCGACGGCTCCGTGATGGATATGTTTTGGGGCGACCGCTGCGGCACCATTGTCGACCCGGATGGGTATACCTGGACGGTCGGCACCCACAAAGCCGAACCGACAACGAAAGCGATGAAGGTGAAGATGCTGGAGATGATGGGGCAACAGGAGGCAAGCGCGGCCACTGCTGACTAAGGCACCCTCACTCGAAAAGAGCAGGTTGGGCCAGAGTGCCTTCCGCTTCGCGAAAATTGCTCAGACCCACGCCGACCAGCCGATAGCGCTGCTGCGGGTCAAGCTTTATTCGTTCTCGCAGCTTCAGGGAGATTTCCGTCAATTCTTTGCAGGAGGACGGTGCACAATCTGGCGTATGGCTGCGTGTGAGGAGCTTGAACTCGCTGGTCTTCAGTTTGAGAACTACTGTGCGAGCGGTGCGTGATTCCAGACGCGAAGCAGACCAAAGCTTTTCTGCGAGGCGCCGGATCATCGGCTCGGTCTCCAGCAAAAGCACATCCTTCTCAAAAGTATCTTCGACGGATATCGATTGTGTGGGCCGGTCCGGAACAACCTCACTCTCATCGATGCCACGGGCGAGTTCATACAGACGCACGCCATATCGGCCAAATTCATGTTGGAGCAGGGATAGCTCCAATCCTCGCAATTCGCCCACCATCCTTATCCCTAGTTTGGCAAGCTTTTCTTCGTTGACCTTGCCGACCCCCGGCAGCCGTCCAACCGACAAAGGCAGCAGAAACGCGTCTACCGCTTCGGGCTGAATCACGAAGAGTCCATCCGGCTTTCGCCAGTCAGACGCGAGTTTTGCCAAGAACTTGTTGGGCGCTACTCCTGCCGAGGCGGTAAGATTCAATTCCTGGCGAATCTGATCGCGGATAGTACGCGCCACGAGGGTTGCGGTCGGCAACCCGGTCTTATTTTCGCTGACATCCAGGTAGGCCTCGTCGAGTGACAGCGGCTCGATCAGATCTGTATGACGTTTGCAAATATCGCGTACCTTGCGTGAGAGTGTTCGATAGCGTGTGAAATCAGGAGCGACGAAGATCGCATCGGGACAGAGGCGTTCCGCCCGTACCGCTGGCATCGCCGAGCGCACTCCGAACACCCGGGCCTCGTACGAAGCCGCGCATACTACGGAACGGTTGCCGCGCCACGCGACGATTACGGGCTTTCCCCGCAGTGGCGGATTGTCCCGTTGCTCGACCGACGCATAAAACGCGTCCATGTCCACGTGGATGATCTTCCGCACCTTGAGCTCGCACAATGCTGTTCGCGTTCCAGTGTGATGCTGAACCGTGTACCGCGCTTCCTTTGAAACCCGGGTGCAGTAAATTCTAGAAGATGTACGCGCCCTTCTGGCCGCTAATTTCTATGCCGCTCTCGCGAAGTCGAGTGCTCTGCCTCGACGGCGGTACATTTCGTGGGTAGTATTCGGCACGCTGCTCATACCTTCATTCCCGACTCTTCGCTGCGTCGAGAACTGCCTCGGTGGCCGTGCCTAACTGCGCTGGAGAATGGCTTGTCCAGTCCGATATCTCAGCGACCGTTCTGATGGTAGCGGCTGTACTGGTCTGAATTTGAAACTTGCGTTCGACGCCTTGGCAAAGCCTGCTCAGCGTTCCTCTCGCATCTCGCGAAATGAAACCAAATCCCATGTTCCCTCGGGGGTTGATGTTTGCTGTCGAAGAATATAGAGATTGCGGTCGTCAGCTCGAACTTTGTAGAAAATGCACTCTGGGTCGTACCACTGATCGAGCACGGCTTCGACCCGATATTCTCGCCCTTCCAGCCGAAACCGAAGCGGGCGTTCGTCAGCCTTCCGGCCCGAGTAGCATTCCACGCTCAACTTCATCAGCTTCATTATCGTCGCGCAGGACGAGGGGTAGTTGTCCGACCCACACTTGCCCTCCTTCGGGGTCTGTGGGTTTGGGGAAAGGTCAAGACGACATCGCGTGGCGAAACTCCGAGCGCCTCCCGGGCAATCAAGCTCGCCCGCTCTTTGGGAAGCTTGCCGCCAAGCATGCGAGCTACGTTGAACAGCGAGTGGCTGCCGCAGACCAGGCAGGTATCGTGTGGGCTGTCGCTAAGCACATCGCATTCGACGCACAAGACAGCATTTTGCAGCGGGACGGCATTCAGAACCCTCG
>JBPYDQ010001024.1:0-5550 GCA_051986135.1 Terriglobales bacterium
GTGAGGGAGTGTACCACGTCACCGACCATGTTCCCGATGTTAAGGAACTGTCGTTGAAACTTTTTCGCGAAGTCGAGCTAAGGGGAATCGCCAACGCAGAGTTCAAGTTGGATGAGAGGGACGGCCAATTAAAGCTGATTGAATGCAATGCACGATTTACCGCGGCGGATTGCTTACTCACGGCGAGCGGCTTAAATCTATCCCTATTCGTCTATAACCGGTTAACTAGCCATCCGCAACCAGCACCGACGAGCTTTCGTCTGGGAATGAGGCTGTGGCATCCAGCGCGGGATTTTTTGGCGTACCGGCAGCTCAATAAAATGGGGTTGCTCAGTTTTCCGCACTGGGTCCGCAGCATCTGGAAGCCGCAAATCTTCCCATTTTTCCGCTGGGATGATCCGCTGCCTTCGATCGTCATACCCTTCGCCTTCGCCGTGCGCCGAATTCGGGCATGGGTCGCCCGGGCCAGGGCGAGCAGGTTGCGACCAGTGGGCCTCGCCTCTGACCAAAGCCGTTTTCGGCACAACGACCGAAGTGCAATCGGCCAGGATTCTCAAGGAATTCCAAATTGAACCAAACCACGATCGGTGTGTTGTACCCAGGGGAAATGGGCAGCACCTTTGCGAAACTCTTGGCCGAAAACGGCTTTCGCGTGGTCACGACCCTAGAAGGTCGAAGCCTCCGTACGCAGCGGTTGTGTCACGATGCGGGGTTGAGTGTCCTTGACTCAGTCGGCCGGGTGCTCGAGTGCGCCGATGTCGTAATTTCATTTGTGCCTCCCGGAGCGGCATTTCAAGTGGCTGAAAATGTAGCCGGGTTGGTTAAGGCCGGGTCACGACCGTTACTGTACGTCGATGGGAACTCTATTTCGCCCATGACTGCGGTCAACATTTCGCAGGCGCTGCGTCTCGAGCGCATTGATTTCGTGGATGCAGCTATTCACGGTTTGGCCTCCCAACTCAGGCAGTCGGGATTCTTGTATCTAAGCGGGGCGCGCGCCGAGCAGCTCTCTCATCAGTTCGGATCCATCATGCGTGTAAGGGTGGTCGGGAAGGCGCCAGGTCAGGCGTCGGGGCTAAAAATGGTTCTTTCAGGCTTGTCAAAGGGCTTGATCGGCTTGTTTTCAGAGACGATGCTGTTCGCGCGTGAAATGGGGCTGCTCGACGAGGCTATGGAGAGATGTAAAGACTTTTATCCGGGAGTAATGGAGGCGGTCACGCGGATGCTACCCACCTACCCGCAGCACGCCGCAAGACGCACTGAAGAACTCCAGGAACTGCAAGAAACCATGTTGCTGAATGGGGTGTCTCCACGCGTGGCCGGCGCAGTGCGTGAAGTGATTTCGAGTCTCGCCAAGGTCGACTGGCCAAAGAACACTGAGTACCACAGATGGGCACTTACGGAAATTATTGAGAAGATCTACCAAGACCACGTAGTCCGTGCCAGGAGACGGTCAGCCAAACCTGTTGAAACCGTGGCCGGACAATCACTCTCCTAGGAAGCCGTCAATGCGGACGAGGAGCGTAGTTTTGACCATGGAGGAAGACTGTCATGAGCTTTTATGAAGGAAGGCGAGGGGAAATATCCATGCATAACAGAATCCTATCTTGGTTCGGGGCTCTGGTTTTTCTTCTGGCCGCTTTTGCCGCGCAAGCGGCCCAGGAAAGGTCGTCATCTTCCACGCACAAAGGATTGACGACAGCACTGGGGCACGAAACGACTACTCAAGACGTTGGGGAGCGTCCTGAGCTACATCGCCGCAATCCGCGATATCAGTTGTGCAAAGACGACGTCTTGCAGCTGACTTTTGTTTTGACACCGGACTTTAATCAGACGGTGACAGTCCAACCCGACGGGTACATTACTTTGCTGGGCGTAGGGGACCTGCACGTCGAAGGTCAAACGATTCCTGACGTTACACAGTCGATTCAGACCGCCTACGCAAAACAATTGCACAACCCCATCCTCACGGTCCGGCTCTTAGACTTTGATAAACCTTACTTCATCGTCGGCGGAGAGGTCGGCCATCCAGGCAAGTTCGAATTGCGGGGAGACACGACGCTGACAGAGGCAGTACAGATCGCGGGCGGTTTCAAGGAAAGCTCAAAGCATTCGCAGGTCTGGCTCTTCCGCCGCGTTTCGAACGAGTGGGTGGAAACGCATCAATTCAACGTAAAGGAAATGCTCAAGACCGGCAATCTCCATGAAGATGCACATCTGAGGCCTGGTGACATGTTGTACGTTCCCAAGAACACGCTTTCGAAGATCCAGCGCTTTATACCGGTTGCCAACGTGGGGACGTATTTCAATCCGGCACAGATGTAACCGCCGCCGGACAGCTATCGGAAGGATCCCGACCTTTCATTAGAGGTGCCATTCCAACAAACGTCGACAGGTAGCCGGATGTTTCTTGATCATTTCGGTTTACGCGAGCAATCATACGGGGTTACTCCCGATCCCCATTTTCTTTACTTTAGTCCCTCGCACCTTGAAGCTTTGGCGTCCCTGTCGGTCGTATGTACGCCAATTCAATGCGGCTCTAGTCCGGGAAGCGCGGGCCGGCAGGCGTGTCGTCGTCGTCATCGATGAAGCGCAGAACCTTGAGGACTCTGTTTTCGAGACCGTGCGGCTGCTTTCCAACTTTGAGATTCCAGGGATGAAACTGATGCAGATCCTTCTCGCGGGCCAGCCGCAACTAGCAGATAAACTGGCAAGCCGTAGCCTGGTTCAATTGCGACAGCGAGTTTCGATTTTGAGCCGATTGACGCAATTTAATTCTAAGGATACGTCAAGGCATGTCAGCCATCGACTCAAGGTTGCCGGCTATCGCAGCAAACCTCTGTTCGCCGCCGACGCGTTAGAAATCATTCATTCTCGAAGCGATGGGATACCACGAAGCATCAACAACCTCTGCTTCCGTGCGTTAGCTTTGGGTTCGCGATTGGTCAAAAGACGATTGATGAGTCGATCCTAAACGAAGTCCTAGAAGATCTAGATATCGAGACACTCGGCTCCAGTACTCCAACAGACGGGCGGTGTGGCGAACAGGAATCATCCGTGCGCGACTACGGAGCTTGGTCGGCCTCGAAGTGGATTAAGGGAAACACACATGAGCAAGAATTTTGACCTCCTTTTGCGCGCCAGAAAAACAGCAGAGCTGTTCGGACCACACGGCATTGATCAAGAGAGTTCGGATGTTCGGCACCCTGCCCGTGTGGCTCCGATAGGCTGCGCGGAAGAGGCCGAGATGGTCCAGCGAATATTCATGCTACCCACTGATCAGGTGCCGCGTGTGGTGGTCTTCTATGGAGTTGGGCAGGTCAACGGCGCGGTCGGGGTTTGTGCTCGCGCCGGGCAAAACCTGGCGAACCAGACAAGCTCGTCGGTGTGCGTCGTCGAGGGAGACTTCCATTCCCCGTCGTTGCATCAATATTTCGCGGTGGATAATTCGCGCGGATTTACGGACGCGATCCTCGAATCAAGGCCCATCCGAGACTTCGTTCACTCCCTCCCCGGAGCTAACCTCTCGGTGCTCTGCGGTGGGTCTCGTTGCCGGGAGGCACAAGCACTGTGGAAATGCGAGCGGTTGCGATACGCCGTTGCAGAGCTCCGCCGAGAGTTTTCCTATGTCTTAATTTCCGGCCCATCGGTGAGTCAAAAACAGGTTGATGCCGTGCTCTTCGGCCAGATCGCCGATGGAAGTATTCTAATCCTGGAGTCAATGGTTACACGTCGCGAGGCGGCGCGAACGGCCAAAGAAAATCTAGCCAGTGCAAATGTGAAGATATTGGGCGCAGTGCTTAACAACCACGCGTTTTCAATCCCTGAAACACTCTACAGAAGGCTCTAAATGGGTTCTGATGGTGACAAGTTCGTACTGGGGCGTTCAAAGAGAATGCGACCGACCGGTATTTGGCTTAAAGCCGGGAAGAGACCAGCTCAAAACAGAAACTGACACGGAAGTGATCACTCATCTCATCGGAAACATTTTGAGCGGTGGGCTAATGAAGCGGGCCGACGGGCGACCATTCGCTCGCAATTCATTTGCCAGCCCGGCCATACGGCATGTCACGAAGAATGCAGTTGCAAACAATCCACTGGTTCATCTCAGTGGCCACGGTGGAGCGCATCTGAATCCCGATGCGTCGTAGGATCTGGCGGCTGAGGACACAGAACGTGCAAGGAGGGAACTGTCGTGGAAAACGTGAATTCAAATGGACACAATGGAAACGGAAACGGCAATGGCAGCGGAAAGCCGGCACATTCTTTTACGCTGCGCGATCTGGTAGGTATGGCGTTCCGGCGACGCCGCATGATCGTCCTGGCATTCGTGGGACTGATGGCGGGATCCCTCTTGGCCATTTTGATTTTGCCTCCTACTTACGAGGCTGAAATGAAGATCCTTGTACAACGGGAGCGCGTAGACCCGGTGGTATCCGCCGAACCGAATGTCTATGCGCCCGATCGCACTTTGACACTGGACGAAATTGCGTCGGAGGTCGAGCTGTTCCAAAGCCGTGATTCTCTGGAAAAAACGGTAGTGGATTTGGGTTTATATGAGCCCAGAAACCCGCGGTCCGTCGGGGCCATCGAGCTACGGGTGCTTGGAGCGCTGAGAATGGCGCCCGACAGACAGGCAAGAGTCTACAAGGCCGTTCTCCAAATGGAAACGAGTGACCTACAAGTGAGCCCGCTCAACTCGTCGGACGTCATTAAAGTCACCTATAAATCTCAATCGCCCCAACTCGCTGCGCAGGTGCTCACGGAGTTGGGAGACCTGTATCTCGTTAAGCACACCACAATCCGCCGGCCGCAAGGGACGGCAGACTTCTTTCAACAGCAAGCGGAGCAATACAAAAAAGAATTGGAGGGCGCAGAAGGGCAGTTGGTGAATTTCACGAAAAACACAGGGGTTGTTACGGCTGAGTTCGAGAAGCAGGTAGCCCTTCAGAAGATCAGCGACTTCGATTTCACGCTTCAGCAGACCCGTGCGTCGATTGCGGAAACGGCGACGCGGCTTCGCACGCTCGAGGCCGAGGATGAGGCCGCCCCCGCGCGCGTGACCACGCAGATTAGGCTGGGGGACAATCCTGTACTCCTCGCCAATCTGAAAACCACCTTGCTCGACTTGGAGCTCAAGAGGACAGAACTGCTCGAGCGATTTGACCCATCGTACCCCCTGGTTAAGGAAGTCGAAACAAAGATCTCTGAGGCGCTGACGGCCATCGCAGAGGCCGAGAAACGAGGTATCCGAGAAGAGACAACGGACCAAGACCCAGCGCATGCTTGGCTCAAAACAGAGATGGCTAAAGCCAAGGCGGACTTAATGGGTCTCCAAGACAGGGCGTCGGCCATGTCCGGCGCACTGAAGGCGCTTGCGGGCAGAGCGCGGGTGTTGGAAGACGAGTCTGTGGTCCAACAGGATTTACTGAGGACAATTAAGGCCAACGAAGAAAATTATCTCCTTTATCAGCGGAAGCGCGAAGAAGCCAGCATCGCGGACGCTCTTGATCAGCGGAAGATCATTAACGCTGCTGTTGCGGAGGCACC
>JBPYDQ010001025.1:0-5732 GCA_051986135.1 Terriglobales bacterium
TGGTGGAAGCCAGGCGTACTTGGATGCTTCGAGAGATTGAAAGAACCCTCGATGGCGCCCATATCACCCTTGAACTGTCAATCCGGATCGTCAGGCTCACATTTTCTCGGAACTCGACTGCATATTACGAAGGTGTGCAAAGTTGTGCACACCTTAGTCCGAGAAATACAGTAAGTACCTGATTTTTTGCTAAAAATCAGCAATGTAGGATCTGGCCCCTCGCTCGACTGGATCTGAGGCTCTTCGGCTTCGCTTTCTCGCCGGAGACGTGACGAATGGGCGGCGACGGTGCTGGGCGCGACACCATGACATACCCCAAAATATTGGCAGTTGCCATTCTGGTGATTTATCTGTCGCTGGAAGCTACCGCCAATAACGTTACTGTTTTTACCATCGATGGTGGTACGTTTGCTGCCAACGCTGGCAAGACAATGATTTCACTCAGCCCCGGCTCCGTTTTACTGGGGGTTAGCAGCCCAGCTTGCTCGCCAACGTGTTCCGGCACCCTTGGAACCGTAACTTTTATGACTGGGGCTCTGACAAGTGGCTCGCTTGAGCATGGAGGGATGTTCGCACCGGGCGGGATGCTGACGGTTACGGGCAGCGGCACCGGTGGTGTACCAAGTGGGGTTCTCTATCAGGGGACTTTCACTTCCGCCCATTGGATAGTTGTACCAGTCGGCACTGGCAATTTCTTCACCTTCGTTGGAACCCTCGCAGGGACAGGTGCATCTACGGGGACGTCGGCAACTACGCTTCGGTTTACCGATTTGATTTTTGGGCCAATCCCTTCCGCCCAGGTGGCAGCGGTAGAGCCGCATCGTCGGGCGGAAGTCATGCCGCCGGGATGGTACCGGAACCGAGGACCTTGTCGCTGATGGGTACTGGCATACTGGGGATTGGTGCAGGAATACGTCGTCGGAAGTTGGTCTAGACTTAACGGGCTCGACCACTTCGACTCCTACCGATTCTGGGGCGTCTCCTCTTCCCTGGTGCCCCCCCAGATCGGAATCGACCTTGAAAATCAAGGTTCTGTAGCGTCAAAGGGTGGCAGACTTTGCCGAAATTAATCCACTGATTTTCGCCAGGAACTCTTCCGCCAGCATATCTTCGGTTTTTTCTTTGCCACGGGTGCGCACATTCACCCTCCCGGACGCGGTTTCCTTATCGCCCACCACCACGAGGAAAGGTACTTTCTGCAAGGCATGTTCGCGGATCTTGGCATTCATCTTTTCGTTGCGAGCGTCAACCTCGACGCGGATGCCCGCTTCCTTGAGCTGACCGGCCACCTTGTTGGCGTAGGCAGAATGCCGCTCGGCGATGGGGATGACGACGGCTTGCACCGGCGACAACCATACCGGAAAGGCGCCGGCATAATGTTCGATCAGCACGCCCAGAAATCGCTCCACCGATCCAAATAAAGCCCGGTGAACCATTACCGGTTGCTTGCGCGTGCCGTCTTCGGCAACGTACTCCAGCCCGAAACGCTGGGGCAGATTGAAATCGAATTGCACAGTCGAAAGCTGCCAGGCGCGGCCAATCGCATCGACCAGCTTAATATCGATCTTGGGCCCATAGAAGGCCGCTTCGCCAGGGATAACTTTGTAATCGATCTTCCGCTCGTTCAGAACATTCTCGAGAGATTGGGTTGCGTGAGCCCACTGCTCCTCGCTCCCCACAAAGTTCTGCTTATCGGCGGGATTCCAAGTAGAAAGCTCAGTCTGAAACTGGTCGAAGCCGAAGTCTTTGAGAACATCGAGGGCGAAATCCAGGCAGGAGGCGATTTCCGATTCGATCTGCTCGGGGGTGCAGAATATATGAGCATCATCCTGCGTAAAGCCTCTTACGCGCAGCAGGCCATGCATCACGCCCGAGCGCTCATAACGATAAACCGTTCCCAACTCGCCCAGCCGTACCGGCAAGTCGCGGTAAGACTTCAGCGAATCGCGGTAAATCAGAATGTGCCCCGGGCAGTTCATGGGTTTGAGGCGATACTCGGCGTCATCCAGTTCCATGACGTCGAACATGTTTTGCGCGTAGTACCCCTCATGTCCTGAGGTCTGCCAGAGCTGCTTGCGCATCACGTGCGGCGTGTACACCAGCGCGTAGCCGCGCTTGATGTACTCGTCGCGCATCCAGTCTTCCATCGCCTGGCGAATGATGCCGCCCTTCGGGTGCCAAAAGATCAGACCGGGTCCGGCCAGTTCCTGGATGGAGAAAAGGTCGAGTTGCTTGCCCAGAACGCGGTGATCGCGTTTCTTGGCTTCTTCCTGCTTGTGGAGGAAGTCGTCCAGGTCCTTTTTCGAAAAGAACGAGGTGCCGTAGATTCGTTGGAGCTGAGGATTCCGCTCATCCCCCAACCAGTATGCTCCGGCAATATTCAGCAGCTTGAAAGCCTTAATTTTGCCGGTGGAGGGTATATGGGGGCCGCGGCAAAAGTCGAGAAACTTGCCGGTTTTGTAAATCGAGATCGTTTCATCGGGCTTCGTGAACTGCTCGATGAAATGACACTTCATGAAGTCGCCTTCGGCCTTGAAACGCGCCAAAGCTTCGTTGTGGGCCAGGAACTCCCGTGCGTAAGGCAGGTTCTTTTGAACGAGCTCCCGCATCTTGTTTTCGATTTTCTCGAGGTCCTCGGGAGTAAATCGAGTTGCACGATAAAAATCGTAGAAGAATCCGTTCTCGGTAGCTGGGCCGTGCCCGAGTTTAGTCTCGGGAAATAATTCAAGGACCGCTGCGGCCAGCAGGTGCGCGGAGGAATGCCGATAGACCTCCAGCGCCTCGGGATCTTTCTCGGTCAGGATGCGCAGATCGGTATCCTTCTCGAGCGGGCGGGCGAGGTCGATCAGATCACCATTGCTCTTGGCCGCAAGCGCAGCATCGGCCAGTCGAGGACTGATGGATTGAGCAATCTCGAGGGCGGTAGTGCCCGCGGAGACCTGCTTCACCGATCCATCCTGCAGCTTGACGTTGATGGTGGCCACGGCCGGCACTCGTTCCGACATATCGGAACCTTGAGTTTATCAAACGATGAACGTGTCGGGGGCAGAGCCTGTCGGGCGATGTCGACGGATGTCTGCGCCCGCAGGGGCCACTAGGCCTCGGTGCCCCGAGATGAGTCGTACAGCTCCTCCATGGCCTTCTGCACCTGGGCGGATAGTGATTCCATATCTTTCAGTGTCAAGCCGTCCGTCGAGATGGGATCGCCCACGCGCATTTCCAACGGACGGCATTTGATGTGATAGGTGTTCATGGGCAGCAGTTCGTAGGTGCCGACCAACGCGACGGGAACGATGTCGACCTGCGCTTTTATGGCTAAAAAAAAGGCACCGGGCATGAATGGTTTGATCCGGCCGTCGGGCGTCCGCCCGCCTTCGGGAAAGATAACCAGCGGCATACCTGCATCGAGGCTCTTCAAAGCAGCACGCACGCTCGTGACCGCAGCGGCTTTGTTCTGTTGATCAATGCAAACCTGTCCTGAGCGCCGGAGATGCCAACCGACGATCGGGTACTTCAGCAATTCTTTCTTAAATGCGATGCGAAATTGAAACGGAAGATGAACGTACAGCACCGGGATGTCCAGCGCCGAGGCGTGGTTCACAGCGTAAACGTGGGGCTTTCCTGTGTCGATTCTGTCAAGACCGATGACCCTTACCGGTGAACAGATCGTTTTCATGATCAGCCACGACCAGATACGCGCGAAGTCGTGTTGAACGCGTCCGCTCTTGCTGACGAAGGACGTAGGAAGCGAGAGTAGGCCCATTACGATGGTGTATAGCCAGATCAGGGGATCCAGCAGGAAATAAGAACGTAGGCGGCTTCCCCAGCCGGTCCTCTGTCTGGGCGCCGGGAAGATTGTCTCGCCCGTGCTCGCCGATTCTAATCGATTCTGGCCAACAACCTTGTTGTCGACCTCGGAGATGTCGACCATCGCTCCTTCCTTAGATGCGCACCTTGAGCTCGCGCATCGCTTCTCCTACCACGTAAATCGAACCGGTAACCACGATCAGGCCCGCCGTTCCGGTCAACTGCCGAGCTTTGTGCAAAGCCCGGGAGACGCTGTCGGCTTCCAGGATTTCTCCCCCGGTGCGATGCGCGGCCGCACGAATCTCGTCCCCCCTGGCAGACCTCGGGTTCTCGGCCCGCGTGGCGATGACTCGTTCGCTCACTGGGAACAGAATCTCGGATATCTCCGATATGGCCTTGTCGCGCATTGCGCCAAAGACGATGGTGAACAGCCGTTCGCCGTAATAGGCCGAGAGCGTTGCCCGAAGCGCCCAGGCACCTGCCGGGTTGTGCGCGACGTCAAGCACGATCTCCGGCCAGTCGCCCTTTGCCGGGATAACCTGGAACCGGCCTGGCCAGCGAGTCTCGCGAAGTCCACGCTCGATCGAATCCGCCGTTAGGGGGAAACCTTGGTTTCGTAATTCCTCTGCCGTCCCAATGGCTAATGCGATATTCCTTAATTGGTGACGCCCGACCAGCCGAGATTCGACCATGATTTCTTTTCCCAGCACTTCGAGAGGATACTTCGAAAGCAAGACAGAATCCCCTTGTTCAGCCCTCCCTGAAAGTGGGGCTTTGCCGCGATACTCGGTTCGGGCGGCAGCTGGAGACACCGGGGGAACGTAAGCGACAGCACTGACCGCGCGTGCATTCTGCTCCAGAGTGGCGCTTCCGATCACTTCATTCGCGGCCGGACTCTGGGGCAGAGTCACAACCACGCCACCCGGATGGATGATGCCGGCTTTCTCGCGGGCGATGTCGGTCAACGTGTTGCCCAAGAACTTTTGATGATCAAGCGAGATGTCAGTAATCACGCTGACCACCGGTTCGATCACATTGGTCGCATCCAGGCGTCCGCCCATGCCGACTTCCAGGACCGCTATAGCAATGTTCTCGCGCGCGAAATACTCAAAGGCCATGGCTGTCAGCATCTCAAAAAAGCTGGGATGCCAAGGCAGGTCGCCCTCGCTTACCAGTCTCTCTGCGGTGCGCTCAACCACCTCGTGGACGAGCGCGAACCCCCCATCGGCAATCGGCTCTCCATCGACGCGGATTCGTTCGTTGATCCGCATCAGATGCGGCGAACTATACAGCCCGGTGCGCAAGGGCGCAGCTTTGAGGATGGCTGCCAGGGTCGCCGCGGTCGAGCCTTTGCCATTGGTGCCGGCGATGAGCACGCCCGGAAAGCGCCTCTGCGGGTTACCGAGCGCCTCCAGCAGCACACGCATGTGCTTCAGGTCGAACTTGTGCGAAGGCGTTTGCGCCAGCTCGTGACCGAGCGCATACATCTGCTCGACTGCACTCTGGTAGGACATGGAGAAAAGCCGTGAGCTCTCAGGGTAACAGTTTCGAGTTTCCGATTTCGAGTTTCCAGCAGTAAGCAGGGAACGGCAAGCGGCGCGCTGCGAGAGGGTATTCTCGAGGACCTCAGTCGCGGAACTCACTCGAATTTCGGAAGTTTTTTGAGCGCCAAGACGCCGGGCATGGGGCAATGGCTACGAACCAGCAGTTCAGGGAGCAGATCAGACTGGAAATTCAGCTTCGCGCGCGCCGGGACGGAGCTGGAAGCCGAGTTACGCGCTCTTCGCGCCGTCGGCTACAGCCATGAATTCAAGGGCGCGGCCGATGTACGCTTTCAGCTGCTTGCGATGCACGACGGCATCAAGCATGCCATGTTCCAGAAGGAACTCGCTACGCTGGAAACCCTGGGGCAACTTTTGCCGAAT
>JBPYDQ010001026.1:0-2284 GCA_051986135.1 Terriglobales bacterium
TGACTTTTCTCGTCTCGCGCCAAACGCCATATTTGAATCAATTCCCGCGCCGCACTTGATATTGCAACGAGAGCCGCAGCGAGCAGCAATGCTCGTCGCAGCGTTTATGAACAGCCTGGAGGATTGCAACAGATAATCCGTTCTTTCACATGTCCGAGAAGATGACGCAATATAAAAGGGCGCCCCTTTTGGAGTAGGGTTTGGGTGGTTGCCTCAATCCCTACGGAAAGGAACGCCCCCAATGGATAGCCCGAAGTATATCGGCATGGATGTGCACAAGGAAAGTATTTCGATTGCGGTTAGAAATTCTGCCGGCAAGGTGACGATGGAATGCGTCATCGAGACGAAAGCGAACATGATCCTGCAGTTCGTCGATGGGCTACGCGGAGACGTGCATGTAACTTTTGAAGAAGGAACCTGGGCCGCCTGGTTGTACGACCTGCTGAGACCCCACGTGGCGAGACTAGTGGTCTGTGATCCGCGCCGAAATGCCTTGTTGCAACAAGGTAATCAGAATGACCGCGTCGATGCGCGGAAGCTGGCTGAACTGCTGCAGAACAACCAACTACGCTCGGTTTATCACGGAAACCATGGCCTACGAACTTTGAAGGAGCTGGTGCGCAGTTATCTCACTATCACCAAAGATCTCAGCCGGGTGATGACACGGGTGAAGGCCATCTACCGCGGTTGGGGCATTCCTTGTACCGGCAAGCAGGTTTATGCATCGCGCCATCGTGCCGAGTGGCTCGGGAAAATTATCGAGCCAGGGGTACACCGGCGGGCTGAATTTTATTACCAACAACTGGACGCATTGAGGGTGTTGCGTCGGGAAGTACGGAGAGATCTACTCGTGGAGAGCAAGAAGCACAAAGCCTGGAAACGGCTCTGTGAGATTCCATCGATGGGTCCGATCCGGGCGGCGGAGTTGCTGGGTATTCTGCAAACTCCGCACCGGTTCCGCACCAAGCGACAGCTGTGGACCTACAGCGGTTTGGGCATCGAGGTGCACAGCAGCGCCGATCATCAGGTGGTGAGAGGTCAGCTCGAACGGAAGAAGAAGCATATCGAGATTCGCGGGCTGAACCAGAATTGCAACCACGATCTGAAGAATTTGTTCAAGGGTGCGGCGGCTGTCGCCTCGAGCAAGCCCGGTCCCTTCGAAGACTTCTACGCGGCTTTGCTGGCCAAGGGCATGCGACCGGAAATGGCGCGGCTGACCTTGGCCAGGAAGATTGCCACGATCGTTCTGATCATCTGGAAGAGAGGAGTGTGCTTCGACGCCCAACATCTGAAACCACAAACAGCTTGAGTGTCTCTGATCGAGTCCGCTCCATGCTGGGGATTTTTTCTGGCGGTGGCCGTGGGGTTCTCGAGACACTCTGGTTCGAGAGCGAGTCTCAGCTGGTTAGTTAGGCGCTGTGTGCCTCGGGCACTAAGTCTCACAGCCGACCCTAGGCCCTCTCGGATAACCAGAAAAAGCGATGGGCCACGAGTCCCAGATAGAACTATGGACGCCATTTGAGCGCCGTTCTGCTTTGCTGGTTTCGGAACTGACAGGCTTCGTTGCCAAACAGGCGATGAAAAACGCTGGTAGAGGAAACCCCAATGGCTGGGCCAACGCGTCCAGCAACCGAGCATTTGGTGCGGTCGGCCAAAACACATCCTGCTTATTCACGGGGGCTGCGAATCAAGAAAAATTCCAGCCACTGGGGGCGTTTTTTCTCTTGACTCCTTTTATAGAACTAACCATTCCCTTAGACAGACTCGGTTGGCTAACGGAGATCCGTAATGTTGCGGTCTAGCGATTGAAAGGAACGACCAGGGAATCGTGCCCGAGGATGTGGCCGTCCATAACCTTCATAAGGTCCGCGCGCGTGGCCGTTTCCGGCAAGTCCACTTTGGTATCGAGTGCGAACATATCGAACGCGTAGTGGTGCGGCAGGGGAACGTTTTGCGGCGGGCACGGCGGCAGATAGCCGGTGATGCCACCCTGGCCCGGATTGCCGTTGGTCTGATGA
The DNA here is from genome assembly GCA_051986135.1 of Terriglobales bacterium. Classification (GTDB taxonomy): domain Bacteria; phylum Acidobacteriota; class Terriglobia; order Terriglobales; family Acidobacteriaceae; genus Gp1-AA122. Next base: position 2,019 of record JBPYDQ010001026.1, read on the forward strand.
CTACCGTCCGGAAGATCGGCGGTATTGGACGGAATACCCTGCGGGAACTTGGTCGCTGTAGCGGGGATGTTCCACACCATCCAATGCAAAATGTCGTCGAGTTTCTTTTGCGGACGCGGCTCCATGTCGTGGACGATCAGAGCGAAGCTCACCGTGCCTCTCGGCGCGTTCATCCATTGCAGGGGCGGCGACACCGCCTCCGTACCGGCGGCGCAAGTGAATTGCTGCGGGAGCAGCGAGCCGTCGACCAGATCAGGACTCATGAT
>JBPYDQ010001027.1:0-2774 GCA_051986135.1 Terriglobales bacterium
CGGCTCGACCCTTTGCCACGCCGCTTGCCGCTGACTGCAACGACAAATCCGCCGCGCTTTACGTCGCCGCGCTGGATAGGCGTTTCCGTGCCGCACTTCAGCCCCGTGTAAGGGAACTCGCCCAATGTCTCATCGTAGTAAAAGCAGTTATGTACCGGGGTGATTTCGTCCGTCGAAATGTCGTCGCGCAGCTTGGGATTATTCGCGGGATTCTTTGTGTCCCAAGGCATATCCCAGCCGACAATTTGGTGCCGGATGAGCTCAGGATCTTCCGTCAGGAAAAGAATGCGGCCGTTGAACTGTACAAACGAAGGGCGCTTCTCGATGTGTCGATTCAGTAGCGATGGAACCATTGGCGCCTCCCTGCGACTGCTGGAACGGATCATAATCTTCCGGAAGTGTTGTGGAATAGGAAGATTGCAAATAACATTTATACGCTTTTGGAGATAACATGAAGAGAGACTTCGACCTCAATCTTCTTCCCGCTGCTGTGGCGCTGTATGAAGAGCGCAACGTGACCCTTGCGGCAAGGAAACTTGGGCTGAGCCAACCTGCGCTTAGTGAGATCCTCGGGAAATTGCGCAAGATGGTTGACGATCAACTTTTTATCAAGACGGGCCATGGGATGATCCCCACTCCGCGAGCGCACTCGCTTGTGGCCGTTGCGCGCGACTCCCTGATACGCCTGAACCAAGAACTGCTCGCAGGAAAGGCCTTCAATCCGGCTGTCAGCAAGACGACCTTCAACTTCGCACTGACCGAGGTACAAGAACTGGTCTTCTTTCCGAAGATCATCAAGACGCTCCAACTCCTTGCCCCTCACACCCATAGCCGCTCGGTCAACCCCCCGGCACATGAAGTAATTCGGGGATTGGAGAACGGTGAAATTGATCTGGCAATTGGTTTGTTCCCGGAGCTTGAGAAGCATCGGTTTTTTAAGCAGCGACTTCTCGTTTATGGCCCTGTATGTCTAATGCGTGCCGACCATCCTTTTAAGGGCGATTCTCTATCTCTCAAGCAGTACCTCGCGCTCGGACATGTAGAGGTGGATCCAGGGCCGCGTACAGGACCATTCTGGAAGCAGATGTTTCAACAAGAAAAAATGAGCCGTCGGATCGTAGTTACCATTACCCGCTATGCCTGTTTGCCCAACATCCTTCAAGAGTCTGATTTGATCGCAACCGTTAGTCGTCCCGCAGGAATTTATTTCTCGAAGGAATGTAAGAACTTGAGGTTCGTAGCCGCTCCCTTCCGAATGGCACAAATCAGAATCCATCACCATTGGCACGCGAGGTTTCAGCACGACGCAAGGAGTCGATGGATTCGCAAAGTAGTGGCGGATGCGTATAAGAAAGAGAGCGCGCTGTACGGCCCTCGTATCAGGGGCTAGCACGAGGACCGGCGAGGACAACCCGGAGCAGGATGCGACTCGACTCCCGGTGGTAAGTGCTGGCTGCAGAGTGGTCTTTCCTTAGACGGCTCTCTTGCAGGAATTTTCGGCAAAATAGGGGATCGACCTTCTCATCCCATCTACGCGACTGGGCTTCATCTACATGGGAGAAAGTTCTGGAACTTGGGGGCACTTGTCCACGTTCAGATACCTCTTGCACCCTTCATCTGAGGGATGAGCGGTGACACACCTCCGGGCAAGCACCATTAGCTCCTGGACATCGAGGGCGTAAACCTGAACCGTCGAGTCGTTCATCGCCGCGGCCAGCCGCTTGCCATCTGGGCTCCAACCCACGCTTTTAACAGAATCGACATTCCTTGCCGCTCGCTGCGTTCCAGACTTTCGCGGTCTGGTCGGCACTCGCCGTCACCAACCGCTTGCCGTCCGGGCTCCAGGCCACGCCGGCAATTGCTCCGCCGTGGCCACTCAGAGTGAGCAATTCAATGCCCCTTGCTGGGTTCCAAACCTTCGCTGTGTGATCCTCACTCCCCGTCGCCAGTCGCTTCCCGTCCGGGCTCCAGGCCACACTCCAACGATTCCCGATAAACGGGCAATCCTGAAACTAACCCCCGTGAATCTCCTTGACGATTGGTCGATGGCGTGGAGGCCATCGATCATGAAGCACCGACCAACTTTGAGAAGGCGGCGCACGACAAAATCCGTGCTGCGCATGCTGGATCTCGAACATGCTAAAACCGCAGTTTTGAATAGTCTCACTTCACCGGACGCGCAGCGAGGATATCGTCATGCGATCGATGAATTCGTTGATTGGTATTGCTCGGAACCGCGCTTGGCGTTCAACAGAATCGTCGTTCTGCGCTACCGCTCTCATCTCGAATCGCGTCAACTCGCCCCAGGGACTGTCAATCTGCGCTTGGGCGTAGTGTCCGAAAAATCGATCGTTCTGTCTTGCGCGATCCTAAAGTGGGATTTGCAATCCGACCGATAGGGAGATGTATCCATTTCGAGTTGTCGATCAATTCCCTGCCCGATAGTCCATCAGCAGTACCGACCGGAGTGTAGCGAGTTCAGGTGCAACGGTGCATGGAACAGCATGTATCCCGGTCAAAGGTCTGAGTGATTCTCAGGCAGCCGTGCGGTAGTAGTAGTTCAGCAACCCGCCCAGACGTTCCCGCCGATGCACTTCGCCGTCGCCGCCCGCATGCTCAGGCTCGGGACAGATCAGTACATTGTTCAAACCTTGGTGGTTGCGTTCGCCATGGTAATGCGCCATGAATTCAGCAGTCGCTTTCCGCACCGCGCTCTCGCCGAACAAGATCATCCGCTCCAGACACGATTCCTTGATCGTCCGTACAAACCGTTC
>JBPYDQ010001028.1:0-4181 GCA_051986135.1 Terriglobales bacterium
CATTCAAAGTTCGCGGGGCTACGAGAGGACAAGGACGCACGTACGGTGATCAAAGAACATGGTGGCGAGGGTTGAGGATTGCTGACGTCGCAAAACCTCCACGTTGCGCCTACTAGTTCAAGTTACCGGTTTCGCCGTTTACCAGGAGCCCACACAATATCCCTGTCTGATGAACAATACCTACTATGGATTGGCTCTCCTATGGCCTACCAATAGGACGCGTGGTACGCTCCTATTGGTCATAGAACCGCAGCTAAAATGCATCTCGAATGGCAGTAGGCAATAAGACCGCTTGAACAAGGAAGATCGACATGGGAAGCCGTCTTTGCAGATTGGCCGCCGTTTGCATGAGCGCAGCGTTTTCATGCTCATTCGCCGTTGCCGAAATATTATATCGAGTGAAGCCCTCCCCGGTCGAAGACAAATTGACAGTTGAGATGGAGTTTGATGCTTCTGCGCCGACGGTTGAATTGCGCACGCCCAGTTGGTCCGGAATGTACGTGCTGCAGAACTCGTGGAAGACGCTCCAGAATGTTTCTGTTGTCGATGAGATGGGCTTGCCGCTGACAGTTACTCACCCACAAGGCGATACCTGGATGGTTACCACGGAGAACCACAAACGAATTCGCGTGCGCTACGAACGCCCAATAGCCAAGGCTAGATTTGATTCGGACCAAGCTGCCTCCGATGTAGACGCGGTGCACTATGGCCGCCCGCCGGTCTATCTCTATGTGGTTGGCCGCAAAGAGGAGCCCTGCACCCTTGAACTTCTCGTGCCCTCCTCGTGGAAGATCGCCGTGGGGCTGCCGAGCGCAGGAGAAACGGACGGGCATCCCACCTACAAGGCCAGCAACTACGACGAGCTTCTGGATAACCCGGTAACCATGGGCAAATTTCTGGAAGAGCGCTACACGGTTCTTGGAAAGGAGCACGTCATCGCTCTTCGTGGTCCCGGAGAGAATTGGGTCGACCCGCAGAAAACCTTAGAGATGGCGCGGTTCGTCTCGCAAATCGAGACGGATTTCTTCCATGGTGCCCCCTATCCCTTTTATGTTTGGCATTTCTGGGTCTACGAAGGTCCGAGCTTAGCGGGCGGCACCGAACATTCAAGCAGCACCGAGATGCATCTTTCCACGGAACTAGGTCCTCCCGTGCTGCAAGGCATGGCCCATGAGTTCTTCCATCTGTGGAATGGAAAACGCATTCGCCCCAAGGCACTCGGACCGTTCGATTACACGCGCCTGCCGCAAACAGGCGCGCTATGGTGGCTCGAAGGAGTAACCGACTACTATTCGATGTTGCTTCCCTATCGTTATGGGGCGTGGCGTCGCGACACCTTCCTGCAAACCGCTGTCGAGCAGGTCAACGCGGTGCGCGACAACGATGCGCGCTTCGAGGTCAGTCCATACGACAGCAGTTACCGGATACCCGAAGCAGGTGGAAGAGACTTTTACAAGGTCAACTACTATCCCACTGGATGGGTGCTCGGCATGCTCTTTGACATTGAGCTGCGAGTCCGCTCGGATGGCCAGCACTCCCTGGACGATATCGAACGTGCGCTATGGGATTTGTGCAAAGACAATCGACCTGGTTTCGACGAGGGCGAGATTCGCCGGCAGCTAATTCGCTTTGGCGGTGAAGACATGGGAGCACTCTATGACCAGTGGGTGCTCAAGCCCGGCGAGCTACCCGTTGAGAAGGAACTTGGAAAGATCGGCCTCGAAATGCCCGAGCCAGCCAAGGGCACTAACAGAAAAGCGGTGATCCACGAACGCGCCGACATCAGTTTGGAGCAACAGAAGTTGGTTAAGGACTGGTTGAGGTCGCGCGTGTCGGAGCATATACCGCTACCCACTTCGCCAGTGCCTCCGGTTGCCGCAAAGATCGACCCGAATTCATACCCGAACTACACGGGACGCTACGAACTGGCCAACGGTCTGATGCTACAAGTCACGAGCGACGGGCATCGTCTTCTGGCGAGTTTTGAAGACCACGAAGGTTCGGAACTCACTCCTGTTTCCCTGGAGAATTTCTTTTACGCAGAAAGAAATGCACAAATCGTCTTTCTTCGAGACGAACACGGCGAAGTAACAGCGATCCTATGGAAGGAGAATGGCCAAGTGCGCAAAGTGCCGCGAATCGGGCCGTTCATCCATTCACTCCATCCGGAAGCCGATCCGAACCCGAGTCTCACCGAACGCGTGCGTGGAGTCCTCGTGGCGCTGTCGGAGGGTGTGCGTCTGGATGCGAACACGCCCGGACTGGCGCCAGGCGCATGGAAAGACTACGCGTCGTCTGGTCCTGTTCATGGGCTTGTCGGCATCCGCTCCTTGGATTACATCGCATCTCAAGACGTCGCCGCACGTGGCATCGAACGCCACGGAGGAGTGGTGAGCCGTATCCTCTATTACAAGCTCACCACTAAGCGCAGTGAGTACCTGATGGTCTATCTCACGGCGGATAGCCTGGTCACAGATTTCGATTACGAAGACGATTGAGTGCTTCTGGATAAATACACGCTGGCCGCTGATGGCCCCTCACTGCGGGTAGGTGCACGGCCAAAGCTGTCGCTGTCTCGCGCACTGCGAAGCGTTTATTCTGGTCCAAAAGCTTTGTCAACTCCAGGGAAGTCGCAAAACCGGTAAGTTCCCCCGTGCCAAAATCAACTCGGTGGTTAGCTCGTTTACCAGGACCTGGCCCTAATTTGTAATGATTTTTCAGCACCAGGCGCGCATGCCGCGCTGCTTGGCGAGCTTGGCCAGATCGATCGCGTCAATCGTGGGCGCGTGACGGCTGCGCGGCCAACAGCGCGACCAGCGGGGCGACCAGCAACAGCGTTGAGCCCAATGACCCTGGTCGTGGCATCATGTCGCGCCTCCATTCATCGGCCAGCGGCGGCTACCAGGTCGCTGTAGGGGCTGACGCCGCCGTGGATATGGTCCACGCGCTCGACATCGAGATGCCAGCGCGCGACGTCGTCCACCAGGCTGATCGTATACGGGCTCGGGGCGGGCAACGGCGGCGCGCCCGGACGCGGTATGTACGAATCGGCCTGAATCAGCAGCTTCTGCTTGGGCAGATATGCCACCAGTAAGCCTACGGCGTGCAGGTGGTTGGGCAGCACGTAGAGCTCGATGGTTTGGTCGCCGTCGGTCAGTACGCGTTTATCTTTCATCGTTTCGAGCATCGGCGCTCGCGGAGCGCGCGCCAGCCGGTCAGGATTCAGCGTGTGGGGATTCTTAAAGATGTGCTCTTCGTAATATTTTTTGTGCGATTCGTGGGTGATGATGGGAATCCCTTCGGCCACGTAGGCGCGAAGTCCGCCGGCGTGATCGGCATGATGGTGAGTGTTGACCAAGTACTTGATCGGCTTGTTGGGATCCATCTGCTTCACTTGCGCCAGCGTCGCCATGGTGTAGGCGTCGTTTCCGGGCGCCTCGATGACGACCACGTAGTCCTTGAACTCGAAGAGGATGCTGCCTAAGCCGCCAGGCGTGAGAGCCCACACGCCATCCGCAATCTTCTCGGCGTGACGCTCCTGCGGTGCCTGCGCGCCGCCCGTCGCCGGATTGGCCCGCACTTCGAGCGCCGCCGGGCTATTCGGGTGCACGTCGACGGCCATCAAATCTAGCGTCGGATAGCCGCCTTCACGCATGACGATATGCATCGGAAATTTCACGCCGCCGAAGTCGCGATAGTCCGAGTAGGTTCCTTCGATCGGCGTGTCGCCCGTGTAGGGCACATCGACGAACGTCTCGACGCGCTCGACCAGATTCTGCGCGTCGAGCGTGCCGGTTACCCTGTATTTGCCAAAAGCCGTGAACGAGACTTGTTTCTCTCCACGCGCAGTCGTTGCTCGCGCCTTGTCCGCATTGGCGGCGGCGCCTTTGAGGAAGCCATGCGGCGTCAGCCAAACGCGCAGCGCGCCGGCTTCGGTCTTGCCGTCGATGGTCTGGTTCTCGACCATCTCGCCGGGAGCCGGCCGGATGCCGCCCTGAAAGGTGACGGGGTTGTATGGGCCGACGCCGCCTCCGCGCGGAGGCTTTTCATCGTCGATGCGCACCAACTCTTGCCGCATTGCCGGCGTTATGTAATTCACCAACATGGTGTATTTCGTGATCGTGTACCGCGGCCAGGCACCACCGGGTTCGAACGCCTGCCCCGTCGCATAGAACGATCCC
>JBPYDQ010001029.1:0-4438 GCA_051986135.1 Terriglobales bacterium
CCACTGGCCATGACCCAGCTGCCGCCGGTGAGCAGGAAATACACGACCGCCAGCCCCCCGCCATGCACAATTACGCCGTAAATGGCGCGCAAACGCATCCAGTCGGGGCGGACAAGATTAATGGTCGACCGCACGATTTCCGCAACCATGAGCAGCACTATCGGGAAATACGCCTTCCATGAGAAGGCCGGTCTCTGTCAAGTGTTTTTTTTTGCTCTTCGTTTTTTTTTTATGTTTTTTAGCTCTTCCATTGGGACGAGATTCTCCCTTCGCCCAGTTGCCACTGTTCGCCACCCTTCCATCCGCAGTCGTCGATGAGCATTTTTGCTCCGCTGCAAGTTGGGCGTTCTCGTTTCAGCCGGTGCTGCCAACCTGATAAGCGACCTTTCTTTCATCTCGAAGATGAGAAGTTGGGCCAGGCGATTTACGCAGTCACCGGAACTCGGCCTTTGGGCTTTTGAATCCGTTAGTTCATTTACTCCTCTTTACTTTATGCAGCTGTAACCAAGCGGCCTCGGTTGGAATTGTGGAACGGTTCGTAAACCTCTCCACTCACCCACAACCGATGCAGTAACACTGCTAATTTTCGAGCTGTAGCCACAATGGCTCGTTTCTTTGCGTTCTTGCCTCCACGTTCGGCCAACTTCAGTCCCCAACGTCGGAGATCGCTGTCGGCTCCGAACGGTCCTAAAATGTGGTGCGCGCTATGCACCAACAAGCCTCGCAGATAGGGATCACCTTCTTTACTGATGTGCAGTTGCGGTTCGCTCTTTCCAGAGTTTCGCCGCCCCGGTTGCAATCCTGCGTAACAGCCGGCGTCGCGGCTCTTGTCAAAGCGATGCGGATCTTCCAGCGTCAGCATGTACGTCAGGGCTACCAAGGTCCCCACTCCCTTCACCTGTTTGAGCAAAGCGGTTTCCGGATAGTCCTCTTGCGCGATGCCCTCGATGCGTCGGTCACATTCGCTAATTCGCTCACTGAGCGATTCGATTGCCTTCAGCAGCGGTTCTAACCCGTCTCGCAGTTCCGGACTTAAGCCCTCCGCCTTTCGCGGATTCATGTTTCGCGGATTACAGCCGCGCAGCCGTCCCCCATACGACTTCGTGAGTCCACGGGCGGTGTTGATCAGCGCCGTGCGAGCTCGTACCAGACCGGCTCGCGCTCGAATCACCGTCAGATGGGCCTGGGCCTTCGCACTGCGATGTTTCACCGGGCACAGCAATTGGGGATCGATCCTGGCTAACCGTGCCAGTGTCTTGGCATCCAGGCGATCATCTTTGCGCCGGCTTTCTCCGATTAACCGCACCTTGCGCGCGTGCGCCACGATCACTTCGTGGCCTAGTTTGCTCAATAGCCGACTCACCCACGGCGAGTGCGTTCCCGTCTCCAGAGCCACCCGGCTCCGCGGCATCCCCCCGAACCCTTCTTCGATCGCCTTGGCCGTCGTGCCCACTCTTTGCTCTAGAACCACTTGTCCGTTTTCATCCAGCACGCAGTACCAGCTTGATCGGTCCCCCAAATCCAACCCGATCGTTAGCTTCTGACTGTGTACGTTTTTTAGCTGTTTTCCCATCGTGGTGCTAATCTTCTTCATGCCGGTCTCCTTAATCTTGCGCTTCGAGCGCGTCGATAGCTTGGGAGCTTACAGCATCCCGTCTGGAGACCGGCCTTCTCATCCCATCTGATAGTGTCAGCGGACTATCGGAGCTTCCGGCACGAGGCTCTGGCTTGCTTCAGGAAGACCTGGTTTCAGCCCGCTCGTTTGCACGCGGCTTCACTCCGCCACGCCGTCGTTCACCTGGGCGCAGTCCATGCGCAGAGTGCCGTTGTCGTTGAAGACCAGGCCGTAGAAGCGGAACAACCCGCCGACGCTCACCGTGCCCGAGCTAAGGATCTGCGTGTTGCTGTCTGCATACACCACAACCGTGTTAGGGTTGGTCAGCAGCGTCGTCTGGCCCGGCTGCACTGCGAGATTGGGAAAGAGATCGTATGGAGCCAGCATCACGGTGTATGTCGTGAAGTTGCCCTCAGTAGAAATCGCGCTTACCGTCCCGTTGATCGTCTGCGGCAATAGGGTGAGGGTGTTTACCGGCTCAGGCGCGGTTGGTGCCGTTGTGTGCGCGGTCACTAGGACATTCTGACCATCAACCATGTCGGCGGAATTGAATGTGGCGACGAAGGGAAGACTCTGCAGGTTCGTGAACTGGCCCGAAATCTGGGACGTGGCATTCAGGCTATATAGGCCGCCTAGGGACGGCAGATCGCCTTGCTGTTCGACGCTGAGGGCGTTCATCACCGGGTAGACGGAATGATAAGAGCCAGAGGGAAACATCGAGAGCTGCGGGCCGAAGGCGACGCTCAGGTTCGTGGTAGCGGTATCGTAGACGGAAACTCGTGTAGCCAGCAATGATCCATCCAGCCCGATGGCCAAATCCATGTCGACAGGCATCCCGTCTGTGAGCGCTGCGGCGCTTGCCACTCCGTGAAATACAGTGTCCCTGTTCAGGCTTACCTGCCACGTAAGAGGCGGGGTGCCTTCGTTGACGCTGTAAAGCGCACCGGCAGTGAAGCCACTGCCATCGGTGTTCACGGAGCGGATGAGCCCTTCGATACCCAGGACCTTGCCATTCGCGCTGTTTGTAGGCTGGGCGGCGATCGATATCGGAGTCAGAGTGAAAATCGGCGTTATGGGGACCTCGTCGGTCAGGCTTTGAGAGCACCCGCCGACGAATGGCGCAGTTTTGGAAACTTGCAAATCAAGAACCAATCCCATTGAGCTGCTCGTCACATGGATGGGTTGATCCTGTTCAACCGATGCGCTGGTCAGTCCGCTTAAGCCAGCGCTTAGCGCTTCGTCGACAATCACACCACCAGAAGATTGTCCCGTGCAGGCAGGCAGGGCTTCGCTGACTGTTATCGCTGCCGAGGTGTAAATGCCCTGCGGTACGCTCACGGTCGCAAGTGGCTCCGCGTGGCCATTCAAGTGCATGAACTCGTCGCTCACTGACGACGCCAGCAGCGAGACCGTCTGGCCGGACTGACTGGTCAAGGTAAGCTTCTGCAGGGTTACGGAAAATTGAGATAGCTGGTCGTTCGCCGTGCTCGACACAAGAACAACGACGTTGGTATTTCCACTGAATTTCGCTGAGGCCGGTGCGGTTGAGCCGCACCCGGTGTTTATTCCCGTGCCGAATAGCAACGTGAGAATGATTAGGAAAGAATGAAAGGACGCGGAGAGAGCGGAAGACCAAGCTTTCATGGAATCCTCCAACCGAACCCGTTTATATCTCTTTAATCCAAGCGAGCGCCTTAATTTCCAAGGCAGGTTGATTATAGGAGGAATTTTTTCAGTTGGAGAAAAATCTCTATATCGCTTTTTGACCTCAATTTTGACGAAGAAAAGGCTCAAAAAGCGCTATCGCCTGTTAACAGCCGTCGGCTAGGTATGCGATACAATCAGCCGCCATGAGAGACGCTCGGCTCATCGGGTTGTGGGAAACCGATCCCGGTGACCCTGCGACAGCACAGCAGTACGGTCGAGTGCGCATGCATTTTTTGGAAACGGGCGCTCTGACGTACACAATCTGCTCTGAGACTGTAGATCAAGTCATCCTGCTGACATATTGCGTGGACGGCAACACAATCACAACGCAGCAACCCTCATCGCCTAAAGAAGAGCGTACACAGTACGCTATTGAACGTGACGGACGATTGGCGCTCACGCATGACGGCATTGTTAGTTGGTATCGTCGAGTCTCATCGTAGGGCCGAATACAAGCCAACCACCGGGAGTCGCTTCGCCAGTGAAGCCAGTGAAACCAGCCCGCGGTGCGCTATGCTAAGTTGTGTATGGACAACGGAAGCATTGCTGCCAACAGTGTCTGTGCGCAATGTGGGACTCGTGCCGATGTTGGCCAAATCTTCTGCAAGCTCTGCGGTCGCGCACTTCGATCCCCTGTCCCCTTGTTCTCGCCGACCACTGATGATTTCAGAACCGCACCGCCCCGGCTAAGTGTACGGGCAATCGTGATCGTGTTCACTCTAACCGCCCTCGCGGGTTTCGTCATGGGCTACATCGACCATCCCTCAGTCCTACCAGGAGTATTCGGTATCGTTGGCGGTCTCTTTAGCACTGCTTTTTGGATAGCGGCTTTGAACTGGATGCCGAAGAAATCTACGGATGACCCCAGGGAAATGGCTCGCTGGGTCCCGTGATCGGGCAAACGACAATCGTGGATTGAAATCCCGCTCCGTACATTGTCTCGGAACTGACGTTATATCGGCGATAACCGGCCAATGACCCAATAAGGGACCCCCGTGCCATTGATGCTGCCAGTGAGAAGGTATATTTTCTTTCAGTTGAACTTTTGTTCAGCGGGGGAGCTTCGCAGCCTGCGCTCTGAGCTCCTGGCGCGGGACGAGGCCTGGTTAACAGCGA
>JBPYDQ010001030.1:0-2548 GCA_051986135.1 Terriglobales bacterium
TCGAGTACGGCCACACAGATGGGTTCTGTCGGGGAACCATTCTCGAATCAAAGCATTGGATGGTGTTGCATCGACCGTTTGAACCGGCACGGATAATCGGTAATGGCTCATAGCACCTCCCGATGCGACAACAATCCAAGTTGCGCCCTGCTCTTCGGCGGGATTTCCATACAACGTTTGAAAGCCGTGCCATCGTTGCGCCTGGTCGACACGGAGCGGTCTTTGGGCCCGCGATTTGGTGGCTGACGCCATGAAGGCGTGCAGTATGAAGCGTAAGTCGACGATCTACGCCATGCAAAGTTCGCTGGGCTACGAGAGGACAAGGACGCACGCACGGTGATCAAAGAATATGGTGGTGAGGGCTGAGGATTGCTGACCGTCGCACAACCTCCACGTTGCGCCTACTATTTCCAGGACCTAGTGCTTAGTTTGTCGCCAAATCACTCCGATTCGTTGACTTGCCTCCGGTCGCAACCTAGAATTGCGGCACTGTGGCGGACACCGACACGCTCATCAGCCAGACCGTCTCCCACTACCGTATCATCGAGAAATTGGGCGGGGGTGGAATGGGTGTGGTGTACAAGGCCCAGGACACACGACTTGACCGCTTTGTGGCTTTGAAATTCCTGCCGGAAAGCTTAGCCCACGACCGCGTAGCAATGGAACGGTTTCGACGTGAGGCAAAAGCCGCCTCGGCCCTAAATCATCCGAACATTTGCACGATTCATGACATCGGCGAAAAAAACGGCCGGGCGTTCATCGCTATGGAGTATCTGGACGGGGCGACGTTGAAACATTTGATTAATGGGCAGGCGATGGAGTTGGAGCGTCTGCTGGATTTGGGGATTGAAGTGACGGAAGGATTGGATGCAGCGCACAGTGAGGGGATTGTCCACCGAGATATCAAGCCAGCGAATATTTTTGTGACGAAGAAGGGCCACGCGAAGATTCTGGATTTCGGGTTGGCGAAAGTAAGCGCGGAGAAGGTGGCCGCAGGCGAGCAAGGCGCGACAACGATCGCAGTCGACTCGGAGCAGTTGACGAGCCCGGGAAGTGCGGTAGGGACGGTGGCGTACATGTCGCCGGAGCAGGTGCTGGGGAAAACGCTGGATGCAAGGACGGATCTATTTTCCTTTGGCGTAGTTTTGTATGAGATGGCGACGGGGTTTTTGCCTTTTACCGGGGGCAGCGTCGGCGGAGTGTTTGACGCCATCCTGCACAAGGACCCCACCGAAGCCACGCGCCTCAACACCGCCGTTCCCGCCGAACTCCAGCGCATCCTCGACAAAGCCATCGAGAAAGATCGCGACCTGCGCTACAACTCCGCCGCCGAACTTCGTACCGACCTGAGGCGATTGAAACGCGATAGCGGTTCGGGAAAGGTGCCGCGCTCAACTGAGGAACTGGACGCGGTGACCAGGATCCGCGAGCCAGCCGCCTCGCTGGATAAGGTAAGTGGTGCGCCGAAACAACGCAGCAGAGCTGGGTTCTTCTATTTGATGGCCGCGGTGGCGCTCTGCATGAGTCTGGGCATTTGGTATTTCCGAGCGAAACCTGCACGCACCGAGTGGACACAGCTAACTGATTTTGCCGATTCAGTGAGTTCGCCGGCGCTTTCTCCCGACGGCAAGATGTTGGCTTTTTTACGAAGCGAGGGGACCTTCTATGGTCCAGGTCAGATTTACGTCAAGCTGCTCCCTGCCGGCGAGCCTGTTCAAGTCACTCATGACGACAGCGTAAAAATAGGACCCGTATTTTCTCCCGATGACGCTCGCGTTGCGTACGGAACCATGGAGCCCTGGGATACCTGGGTTGTCCCCGTATTGGGGGGTGAGCCGCAGGTGATGCTCCGCAACGCTTCAGGGCTTTCATGGACCGATGCTCAGCATGTGTTGTTTTCGGAAATCGGCGCTGTTGGAGTCCACATGTCCATTGTGACAGCGACCGAGAGCCGCGCGAACGAACGGAACGTTTACGTACCATCCCGGGAGAGGGGTATGGCCCATCGCTCCTATCTTTCGCCCGATGGCAAGTGGGTCCTCATTGTCGAGATGGACAACTCTGTGTGGCTGCCTTGTCGTCTGGTCCCGTTTGACGGAAGCGGAGACGGGAAGCAAGTAGGACCACCTTTAGCGGCGTGCACCTCGGCTGCCTGGTCTCCTGACGGACGCGAGATGTACTTCAGCTCGGCGGAGGGCGGCCATTTTCACATCTGGAGACAGAAGTTCCCGGAGGGAACGCCCCAGCAAGTCACTTCTGGCCCAACTGAAGAAGAAGGTATTGCCATTGCCCCCGATGGCCGTTCTTTGATCACAGCGGTCGGGAGCTTCCAGAGCACCGTCTGGATTCGCGATAGCCGCGGCGAACGACGGATTACTTCAGAGGGTTACGCCGACGGCGCCGAACTTTCGGCTGATGCCGAGCGGGTGTATTACATCGTTCGTCCCCGTGGCGAACTGCGTTCAGCGGATGTAGCCACGATGCGCTCGGAACCGTTACTTCCCGGTTTCTCAATCGAGACGTACCGTCTGTCTGCAGATGGCAAGAG
>JBPYDQ010001031.1:0-18430 GCA_051986135.1 Terriglobales bacterium
GAATAACCTGATCCAATACACGCTGGGCAACTTCCCATTTGGTGGTCTCGGGAACCTCAACCACTTCTTGGTCCGTGATGATCGTAACCGCGTTGCGGTCGGTATCGAAACCAATTCCTTCCCGCGAGACGTCGTTGACCACTATGGCATCGAGGCCCTTGGCCACCAGTTTTTTTCGGGCATTCCCGAGCACATTCTCGGTCTCGGCGGCGAACCCGACAACGGTTCGTGATCCCTTGCTCCGCACCACTTCCGCAAGAATGTCTGCGGTAGGCTCCAATTCCAAGCTAATGGGACCGGCCCGCCTGATCTTCTGGGAAGCTGCCCGCTTAGGTCGGTAATCGGAAATGGCCGCGGTTTTGATGACAATCGTTGCCTGCGGCAGCAGGCCAATCACCGCCTGCCGCATCTGTTCCGCAGATTCGATGCTGATTAGATGAGCCGCTTCTGGCGGCGTGAGGGAGGTTGGACCCGTTACCAGCAATACACGGGCGCCACGCTCGAGCGCGGCTTCCGCCAGCGCATATCCCATGCGTCCGCTGGACCGATTCGTCAGGTAGCGCACTGGATCGATCTTCTCGCGCGTCGGACCCGCGGTGATCAAGACTGTCTCGCCTGCCAAATCCTGCGACCCTCCCAAGACTTCGATCAGCGCGGCAACAATCGCCCGGTTGTCCGCAAGCCGGCCGGAGCCGGTCATTCCGCACGCCAGATATCCAGTTTCCGGTTCCACGACCCGAACGCCGCGCTTTTTCAAGATCTCCAAATTGGCTTGCGTAGCCGGATGATTCCACATGTTCACGTTCATGGCGGGCGCGACTACCACAGGAGCTGTGGTGGCCAAGAAAAGGGTCGTCAGAAAATCAGTGGCCAGTCCCTGGGCAAACTTGGCAAGCACGTCGGCGGTCGCAGGGGCCACCAGGAGAGCATCGATGGCTTGCGCAACCGCGATGTGCTCGACAGCAGAGTCAATATTCGGTTCCTCCGCCCCCACGCCAAACATATCGGTAATTACCTTTTCTCCGGAAAGCGCTGCAAAGGTGAGAGGCCGAATAAACTCCTGCGCAGCGCGAGTCATGACGACTTGAACGCGGATGCCGCGGTCCGCGAGCAGTCGGACAATCTCGGCAGACTTATAAGCCGCGATCCCACCGCTAACGCCGAGCGCAATCTTCATGGTGACCTCGGACTTTTGCCTGCGACCTACAATCGATTAGACAGGCCGAGGAGGCCGAGCGTCGCAGCCAATTCGCAAGTCGTGGGCTGTCTAGTGTTTCGGAACAGACTTGTCGAGCATCTCGGCTGCGGCTTCGGCCGGCGACTTCACGACTTCGGGGATGATCCACTTCACTTTGCCCGCCTTGATTTCATCCTGCGCAATACGGCAAGGCTTGCGCGAGTGGGTCTCGATAACAGGTGGGGCCCCACCTTGCAGTTGGCGGGCACGCCGCGCCGCCACGAGAATGTACCGATAGTTGCTGTCGAACCCGTCCATCAACTTCATGGTGTTCTCTCCCTGAAACTTGAGCGCCGCGCGGTTCAGGCTGCGTTCAAAACCTCGATGCCCCAGACGTGGCAAACGACGCCAGGATCGGTTGCACGCGTTCGCGAATGTTCTCGAGGCGACACCGCTCCGCTAACTCCAAATTCCGGGAATCCTCAGCGGACGGGGTGGCACCCGAGCGTCGCGAACGCTCAGCCAGCACGATCGCCTTGAGCGCGTCCACGGACTCGTCCAGACGGTCGTTCACCAGAATATAGTCGTATTTGTCGTAATTCTCAATCTCCCGGCTGGCCATGAACAATCGACGATCGATAACATCGTTGGCATCGAGACCCCGGCTGCGGAGGCGCCGCTCCAGAGTCTTCCGGTCGGGCGGCAGGATAAAAATGCTGACCGCCTGCGGGATCTTCTTTTTAATTTGGGCCGCGCCTTGAACATCGATATCCAGCACCAGGTCGTGATTAGCCCGCTCGGCGTCCGCGAGGAACTTCTGGGCCGTCCCGTAGCAGTTTCCGAAAACCTCAGCGTGCTCAAGAAACTCATGGCGCTCGATCATTGCCTCGAACCGGGCGCGGGGAACAAAATTATATTCCCTGCCGTTCTGCTCGCTGCCCCGCGGTTTCCGGGTGGTGTAGGAAATCGAAAAATCGAGACGGGGTACGATTCGGCGTAACTCATTGACCAGGGTTGACTTTCCCGAACCGGAAGGTGCGGAAACTATGTAAACGGCGCTCATTCGATGTTTTGTACCTGTTCGCGCGCTTTCTCAATTTCGGATTTAATAGCCAGGCCCATCTCGGTGATGGTGAGCGCCTCGCCCGCCAGGCCGGAGGTCTTGGAAAGAAGCGTATTGGCCTCGCGGTTCATCTCCTGCAGGAGAAAATCCAGCTTCTTGCCGACTTCGCCTCCCTGATCCAGCAGGCCGAGGAAATGTCGGACGTGGGTTTGCAATCGCACCAACTCTTCCTGGATGTCACTGCGATCCACCAACAGGGCAGCCTCCAGGGCGATGCGATCAGGGTCGAGCTGGCTGGCAGAGGCCTCCTGCAAGCGGCTTTTGAGCTTCTCGGCGTAGCTCCGCAGGACAGTGGAACGATGTCTGGCAATCTCGGCGTTGGCCTTTTCGATATGCGCCATGCGCTCGCGCAGTTCGCGGTCGATGCCGCGGCCTTCCTCCTCGCGCATGTCGTTCAAACGTGCAAGTGCTTCGTCCACAGCGGCAAAGATTGCCGGTTCCAGTTCCGCGTCCTCCGAGAGGCTGCAGGGATCGACGGCACCAGGAAGTCGGAGGATGGCGTTAAGATCGGGTTCAGCAACAATTCCGAATTCCTGGGCCGCTGCTCGAAACGCCCCGATGTAACCGCCCACCAACTCCCGGTTCAGAGCGAAGCTATCCGGGCCGCCACGCTCCAGATTCAAGGTAAGCTCGATGTGTCCGCGGGAGATTTTCTCCCGGAGGACGCG
The DNA here is from genome assembly GCA_051986135.1 of Terriglobales bacterium. Lineage (GTDB taxonomy): Bacteria > Acidobacteriota > Terriglobia > Terriglobales > Acidobacteriaceae > Gp1-AA122. Next base: position 2,969 of record JBPYDQ010001031.1, read on the forward strand.
GCGGAGTTTCATCTCCATGCCATCGCTGTCCGTCGGCATGCGAAAGTGCAGGTCGAGGAAGCGATGGTTTACAGATTTCAGCGACAGTGCAAAGGCAAGCTGGCCGCCCGTCTGGCCCTTCATTTGTGCGAATCCCGTCATGGAGCGGATGGGCATGGAAATCAGTTCATTGCCGAAGCGGCAGTGCAACGGCTCTCGGCTGTTCCAGATCGACGAACTGCAGGTTATACAGGCGCCGGTAGGTGCCCAGTTTCTGCATCAGGTCCGAATGCGTGCCAATGTCTGTAATGCTCCCACTCTCGAGAACCACAATGCGATCGGCGCGTCGCACCGTGGAAAGGCGATGCGCAATCACCAGTACCGTCCGCCCGCACATCAGGTTCTGGAGGGCGGACTGGACAAGCGCCTCCGATTCGCTGTCCAGGGCAGAGGTGGCTTCATCCAGGATCAGGATGGGCGCATTCTTCAAAATGGCGCGGGCAATGGCAATTCTTTGGCGTTCGCCGCCAGATAAACGTACGCCTCGTTCGCCAATCACGGTTTCGTATCGGTCTGGCATTTCCATGATGAAGTCGTGGGCCAGCGCCATGCTCGCAGCCGACTCGACCTCCTTGGCTGACACGTGCGGTTGTCCATAGGCGATGTTGTTGCGGACAGTATCGTTAAAGAGAACGGTTTCCTGCGTCACGATGCCGATCTGTGACCGCAACGAAGGCAAGGTGACGTCGCGCACATCGTGATCGTCGATGAGCAAGCGCCCGCCTGTCACATCAAAGAAGCGAGGAATCAGGTGCACGAGCGTACTTTTGCCTGCTCCGCTGGAGCCGACGACGGCCAAAACTTCTCCGGATTTAACCTCAAGGTTGATGCCGCTCAGAATTTCCCGAGAGTCATCCCCATTTTCCTGGTAGCAGAAGGAAACATTCTCGAAACGAATGCGGCTGGCGAACGCTGGCAAACGAATTGCGACAGTCTTCTCCCGCACTTCGTCTTCGATATCCATGAAGCGAAACACCTCAGACGAAGCGCCCAAAGCCTGTTGGAAGCTGTTGTTGAACACTGCGAATTTGCGCACCGGATCATACAGCTTAAACACGGCCACGATAAACGCCAGGAAGGTTCCGGGCGTAAATACGTGGTGGGCGATCTTATCGCGACCAAGCAATAGAAGCATGGCAATCGCGATGGCCCCGAAGATGTCCATCAGTGGCGAACTTATGGCGGATGCGGCTACGGATCGCAGATTGGCACTAAATAGCCGGCGAGCGGCGCGCCGAAAACGTGCGATTTCCCACGATTCCATGCTGAAAGCTTTAACGATCCGGTTGCCGGTGATGGTTTCGTGCAGAAGGTTATGAATGTCAGCTAATTTGTCTTGTCCGGTGCGGGTGGTGGTTCGGACCCGGAGACCGATCTTTTTTGCGGAAACGATGATTGCCGGAACAAATAATACGAGAACCCATGCCAGTTTTCCTCCCAGCAATAGCACCACGCCCGCGGTAAAGATGAACGTGAATAGCTGTTGCAGAAATTCAGCGAGAACGCTGGACATGGCGAACTGTATGCGCTCGATATCGTTGATGATCGCCGACAGCAGTGTGCCAGTCGAATGCTTTTGGAAAAAGGCGGCTGAGCAGCGCAAGACGGCTTCATACAATTCGTTCCGCAGGTCGGTGATCATGCCGAATCCGGCATAGTTCACCAGGTAAGTTCCGGCGTAATCAAAAAGTCCCTTCAGCATGGTGGCCGCAACCAGCGCGAATGCCACTATGGTCCAGGCATTCTGAAAATGTGACGGCACAAACTGCTGCAGATAAATGCTGTGACCGGAACCAGGAATCTTGAATAACTGGATGTTTTGGGACCTGGTGGACGGGTTGAGAACACGATCGAAAATCGGTCCTATCAACAGTACGCGAAAGGCATCAAGTAGACCGACCGCCGCCATCAGCGTGACGGACGACAACACTTGCCATGAGTATGGCAGCACGTAACGTAGTAGCCGGCTTAGTTGACGCATATCCCTCTCTCGAGGTCGAGGTTCCGCCAAGGGGTGGATGCGAAAAAAGATGTCGAGATACCGCAGCTCGGGAGCAAGCGCTTATTTTACAGGAACTCCGGCTCCTGACGGCAGTGTATGTGCCAGGGTTCTGAAAGAAGGCTAACGGGCACGAGCGACTCCCCATCCAGTTTGTCCCCGGGGTTGAATACTGCGGTTCACAAATACGATGACGGATCATTACTCGGGCTCGATGGCGTGAGCCGGGAGCCTTCGGGTTGTAGGGACATGCCTTGCCGGCTCGAGTTTTCCGCTCGTTTTCGCTCCTCGGGAGTGAGACCCCACGATGGCAAACGCCCCCGCCCTGAAGCCGCGGGATCGTCAGGCAAGTGGCGCAAGCGAATTCGCTCCAGGCGCCTCTGCCGGCCCCGAGGAACAGCCTCGGGGCGGCTGGCCGCGTTCCGCATAAAGTTGGAGTAAAGGCCTCGCCGCTGCCGTGCGCTGCGTCTTGGTGGTCGCTCCCCGTCCGCCTCGCATTTGGGCGGATACCAACCAGGCGTCATGCGTCCAGTCAGCGGCGCTACACTGTGGCGCTGGTTGAGTACCGATGCCGTGTCCCGAGGCGCACTGTGGATCATTCCGAACCAGACTACAGAGCTGCGCCGGGGCGTCTCGGTCGACTCAACGCGGAATGGCTGATGTACCTGATGGGGGCGGTGCCGTTTCCGTTCTTCCCGGCCGCGCGTTGTCGAATCAGGCGGGATATCGCTTTCATCACCAACCATGGCGAGGCGTTATGAAGAAATCAGCGGCAGCGATCGATCCGGCTGATTCTGAACTAAGACGCGGCTATTTCGGACTATCCCGGTGCACTACTTTGACCCGGTATCCCGCCTTGCGCAAATGCTTGCCCACTTCTTCGGCTATCATCACCGAGCGATGCTGCCCTCCGGTACAACCGAATGAGATAGTCAGATAGCTCTTGCCTTCCTCGACGTAGTGCGGCAAGAGATAGATCAGCAGTTCCGAGATACGTTTGATGAATTCCTGCGTTTGGGGAAAGGAGCGGATGTACTTGGCGACTCGGGGGTGACGGCCGGTGAGGGGGCGGAATTCAGGCACGAAATGCGGGTTGGGCAAGAAACGTACATCGAAAACGAGATCCGCGTCTTCCGGTACGCCATGGCGAAAGCCGAAGCTCACGCAGGAAACCAGGATGTTCTTGTCCGTGGCGGCGTGTTGCTTGAACTGCTCGGTGATGTGCGCGCGCAGCTCGTGTACGTTGAACTTTGACGTGTCGATCACCAGATCAGCCACGGCGCGGATTGGCTTAAGGTGTTTGCGTTCTTCCTGCAGGGCGGCCTTAACGGGCGCATCGGTGCCTAACGGGTGCGGGCGACGGGTTTCGCTGAATCGGCGAAGCAAGGCGGCTTCGTTAGCCTCCAGATATATGACCTTGGTCGGAATCATCCGCTTGACCGACTTCAATATGCCAGGCAGCTTTTCCAGAGATGAGCCTTCGCGTACATCCACTACTAAAGCGGTGCGCCGAATTTCCGCTGACTGCGTCGATAATTCGGCAAACCGTGGGATCAACTCGACCGGCAGGTTATCGACACAGTAAAAGCCGAGATCCTCGAAAGCCTTGAGAGCGGAGGCCTTACCCGACCCGCTGATGCCAGTAATCATCACCAACTCAGCGCGGGGACTCCGGTCACGCGACGAGGCCTTGGACGAATGTACAGTTCTGGCTCGCGAAAATCCCTCCCCAATCCTGCGGAACTGCATTTCGAGCGATAGTACCAGAAACGGACTCGGCTAGGATTGCCCGGCGCATATCTTTGAAGCAAAACAGTTCACAATCTTCTAAGAGCGAGCCAGCACGAGAGCAGGATTTCTATTAAGCTCTTAGAGAAACTTCAAAAGGAGAACGATGCATGGCAGTCAACTACATCCCCCAGGGCTATCACACTGCTACCCCGTACCTCATTGTCAAAGGTGCCGCACGCGCCATCGACTTCTACAAACAGGCGTTTGGCGCAACTGAGCTGATGCGCTTTGCCGGACCCGGCGGCAGCATCGGACACGCCGAGATCAGGATCGGCGATTCACCAATCATGCTGGCCGACGAGATGCCGCAAATGGGATATCGCAGCCCGGCGGCGTTGGGCGGGTCACCGGTCAGCGTCATGCTATACGTGCCTGATGTAGACAAGGTGGTGGAGCGCGCCGTGAAAGCGGGCGCGAAGGTGGAACGACCGGTCGCCGATCAGTTCTATGGTGACCGCAGCGGCACCATTCACGATCCATTCGGACATGTCTGGACAGTCTCAACCCACAAAGAAGACGTTTCTCCCGAAGAGATGCAGCGTCGTGCCGCAGGAATGGCGACTGCGCAAAAGTAAAGACCGCCGAACGACGATCCGGGCGAGAGGAACTTGTATCAGCCCGGCCTACAACCTGAACGCCGCGACCTGCCTCTACATTCATGCATGAGGCTGGTCGCAGCGTTTTATTGCCTACTCCTTTTTTTCCCTGCCGGAAACACAGGTGCACGCGGTCAGGCATCTTCCGCGGCCGTCGTCATCATTCAACTTTCCGACATTCATCTCGGTGAAGCACGCGCGCCGCATGCTGCCGAAAATCTTCGCAGGGCGGTCAAGATGTGCAACACGCGTCATGCTGACGCGGTTGTCCTCACGGGAGATATCGGAGACAGAGCCGAAGATTGGGAACAGGCCAGAGCCATCCTGAACGAGCTCGACAGTCCGCTTTACTATGTCCCGGGTAATCACGACGTGCATGCCAAGGACGTCGCGCGCTATCGGGCTGCTTTCGGCGCCGACTACTACCGATTTCGCGTGAAAAATGTCGATCTCATCGTCATTGATTCCGAGTTACTCGGCAACTACGACAAGTACGAGGCAAACTCTCCCCTGCCCGTTCCCTGGGAAACAGAGCAGGAAGCAAACAAAATGCTCGACTGGCTCGAAGGCCTGGCGGCGAATGTAACCGACACCATAACCATAGGGCTGCAACACATTCCGGATGCACGTGATGGTGATTTTCCGCCGGATAGCAAGCCGTACTGGGTGATCAGCGAACCGTACCGATCGCGCGAGATTGATCTGTTACACCGGCTTCGCATCCGCCACATGCTGGTTGGACATTGGCATTATGGGCGAGTCTTCGAGTACCGGGGCGTTACCTGGCACGTCGCGCCAGCCACAAGCTGGCTGCCCTGGGGTGGAGAACTCGGCTTTGCCATCCACACGATAACACCCGACGGAAACGTCAAGACTGAATTTGTGAATCTGCCCAGCGCTCAACCTTGAGGAATCCCGCTCCAGCCGGCTCACGATTGCCCAATCAGCACGCCGGTGATAAAGACCAACGCTCCCCCCAGACCAACCTGCAGAGCGGCGGATAAGGCAGGCGTTTCCATGTAGCGGTGCCGCACCCAGCTAATCACCGCTAGTTCAACAACAACTACCGCAAAAGCGACGATAAGCGCCACATGAAAATTGGAAATCAGGAAGGGCAAGGTATGACCGACCCCGCCCAGTGTAGTCATGGCGCCTTCCACTGCTCCGCGTGCCCAGGGGTGTCCCCGGCCAGTCAGGCTGCCGTCGTCGGAAAGCGCTTCCGCAAAACCCATGCTGATGCCGGCGCCGACCGACGCGGCCATCCCCACCAGAAAGGCGTCCCAACTGCTTTGGGTAGCCATGGCGGCGGCAAATACGGGTGCGAGCGTGGATACCGAGCCGTCCATCAGACCGGCCAGACCGGGCTGGATCACCTGCAGCACGAACAGGCGGCGGCGGGCGCGCTCCTCATCCTCTTTCGCCTCCGGCCGGAGTTTTTCTTCCGTCAATTGCTGGGCGCGGTCTTGGTGGAAGCGCTCCTGCTGCGCCAGGTCATCCAGTAGTTGGCGGATGCTCGCATCTTGCGTCCGGGCGGCCGCCCGCTCATAAAATCTGCGAGTCTCGACTTCCATGGCGCTCGCCTGCCTGCGCACCGTATCCAGCCCGAGAGGTCGCAACAGCCACACCGGCTTGCGCTGAACAAAGCCGCGCACGTCCTGCCGACGCACCAGGGGAATGTGTTCCCCGAACTTCTGCTGGTAGAGCGCGATCAGCCGGCGGCGGTGCTCTGATTCCTCCTCACGCATGGCGGCGAAAATACCGGCCGATGCCGGATAGTCTCGCCGCAATCCTTCGGCGAAGTCGGCGTAGACGCGCTCGTCTTCTTCTTCCAGGGAGATAGCTAACGCAAGGATTTCGCGCTGCGATAGTTCGTTGAAGTTCTTCATCGGCTTAGCTTACAGAGGGAGAGGGAAGGGTTCAAACCGATACTTCCCTAGGGGAAGCGCTAAAGGCTAGGCAATCTTGCGGCCCACGGCGGGGGCAATCATGCGCAGTTCATCCATGAGTTTGGAGAACTGATCCGGGAACAGCGATTGTGCCCCGTCAGAGAGCGCCTTATCGGGATCGTGATGGACTTCGATCAGCAGAGCATCCGCCCCGGCGGCGACCGCGGCTCGAGCCATGGGGGCAACCTTGTCGCGCCGACCGGTTCCGTGGGAAGGGTCGGCAGTCATGGGGAGATGCGACAATTTTTTCACGATAGGAATGGCTGAGATATCCATGGTATTTCGCGTATAGGTTTCGAAGGTGCGAATGCCGCGTTCGCATAGGATTACTTGGTAATTTCCACCCGCCATGATGTACTCGCCGGAGAGCAATAATTCCTCGAGAGTGGCCGCGATGCCCCGTTTCAGCAGAACCGGTTTCTTCACCTTCCCCAGCTCGCGGAGCAAATTGAAGTTCTGCATGTTGCGGGCACCTACCTGAAAGATGTCGATGTAGGGCAACATCATTGCGATCTGTGAGATCTCCATTACCTCGCTGATTACTAGCATGCCAAATTGGTCGCCCGCCTGGCGTAACAATTGGAGCGCTTCCAGGCCCAAACCCTGGAACGCGTAGGGAGAGCTGCGGGGTTTGAACGCGCCGCCACGTAACACACGTGCTCCGGCCCGGGCAACCTGTTCGGCAACCGTAAAGAGTTGCTCGCGCGATTCGACCGAGCATGGCCCGGCCATGGTGATCACTTCTTGTCCCCCGATGGTGAGTCCATTGGGGAAACCAATGACCGTTCCTTCCGGGTGAAAGCTTCTGCCTACCAGTTTGTAGGGCGAACTGATGCGATGGACTTCCTGCACGCCGGGGAGCACCTCGAAGGTACGCGTGTCGAAGTCCACGCGCGCACCCACCGCTGCCAAGATCGTTTGGCGCACGCCGGTGGTGCGGTGTACCGAAAAACCCATCCTGACCAGGTGTTCAATTACCTGTTCGATCTGCTGATCGCTGGCGCTTTCCTGCATTGCGACAATCATAGTTAGTTAGGCGTTGCTGGTTGGTCCTTCATCGCTCATCGCCGGCTGGTTGGCCTTTGCCCGCTCAGCTTTCCGCTAACCGCCAATCGGTCCTGAGCACTGACTGGTTAATCATTGACCTCCGGATCAATCTCGCTCCCCGCAGGCAGAGCGGAATCTGAGTCGGCAAGTGTCTCGGGTGCGATCTCTTCCTGCTGAATCAGCCGCATGATATCCATGATTCGCTCATAAATGCTTGCCAGCTCACGACTCGAGAGTGGACCTGGATTGGCTTCCGCGATATGGCTAAGCACCGCCTGCTCCCGATCTGGCTCGTAGATGGGCATTCCCGCATCACGCTTCAGGTGGCCGATCTGGTGCGCGGCCCGAGCACGGGCGCTCAACAACTCGACCAATTGCTCGTCGATCTCATCGATTTTCTTGCGCCAATCGGAGATATCCATAAAGTCATCAGCCGCCAGTCACCAGTCATCAGCAACATCGGAACACGCGGCTTCAGACAATCGTAGCTGACGATGGACACCTAATCGCCAATAGATTCTTCACGAATTCTGTTACGGCTCCCGGCTCGTGGCCAGGATTTCGCTCGATGACCTGTACCATTGCGCTGCCGACCACCGCGCCGGCCGCGAATTCGCCTACCGCTCGAAACTGTTCAGAAGTTGAGATCCCAAAACCCACGGCGATGGGCAGCTGGGAAATCCTTTGCAGCCGCGCAACCAACTTTCGGGCATCTTCCGGCAACTCGTGCCGAACGCCGGTGACGCCGGTGCGGGATACAGCATATATGAAACCAGAGGACGACTTGGCAATCTTTTGCAGACGGTGGTCGGTACTGGTTGGGGCAGCGAGAAAGACTGTCGCCAAGCGGCGCGATCTCATCTCGCGCAGGTAATCGTCGGCTTCTTCGACCGGCAAGTCGGTAATGAGCGCCCCGTCCAATCCGCTTTGCTCGGCCCAGCCACAAAACCGCCGCAAGCCCATCTGCAGAATTGGGTTGAGATAGGAAAAAATGACGAGGCCCACTTGCGAGCGGCGACGAATTTCGCCGGCAAGTTGCAAAACTTTCTCCAGTGTCGTGCCCTGTCGGAGAGCGCGCTCACTGGCGCGCTGGATAACCGGGCCGTCGGCAACGGGATCCGTGAATGGCACCCCCAACTCGATAATTCCTGCACCGGCATCGATGGCAGCAAGGATAATCTCACGCGTAGTGGCCAGATCAGGATCGCCGCAGGTCAGGTAGGCGATCAGAGTAGGGCGGATGGCAAAAGACAAAGGCATGACGAAGTTTCGGATTCTCGAATTGGCCAATTTTGTAATCTTAGAACGCGCTACGCGGTAAGCGGGCCTCGATTAATGAGATTACAAAAGCCATGGAATTAGGAAACCTTCCCCTCCAGATCAAGATTCTCCCGCAAGATACCGATATCCTTATCCCCGCGGCCGGAGAGGTTGACAACCATAATCTGCGATTTCTTCATCCGGGGCGCGGCTTTGATGCATTCGGCGACCGCGTGCGCAGATTCCAGAGCAGGGATGATGCCTTCGGTTTCCGCCAGCAGGCGGCACGCGCTGAGCGCTTCGGTGTCGGAGGCGGATACGTACTCGGCGCGCCCAGTATCCTTTAACCAAGCATGCTCCGGCCCTATGGACGGATAGTCGAGGCCGGCGGAAACCGAGTGTGTGTTCGCAATCTGACCGGCTTCATCCTGCAGCACATAGGAGAAAGTTCCTTGCAGAACGCCGGGGCGGCCGCCGTGAAATCGGGCGGCGTGCTCACCCAGTTGTTCGCCGCGGCCTCCAGCCTCTACACCGATCAGGCGAACCGACTTATCCTTCAGAAAACGATGGAAGATGCCGATCGAGTTGGAACCGCCGCCTACACAGGCGATAATCACAGCCGGCAGCTTTCCCTCTGCTTTTAGAATTTGCGCGCGGGTCTCCCGTCCGATCACCGCATGAAAGTCACGAACCATCATGGGGTATGGATGTGCGCCTAGTACACTGCCCAGCAGATAATGGGTAGTGCGCACATTCGTGACCCAGTCGCGCATAGCCTCGTTGATAGCATCCTTGAGTGTGCGGGAACCGGAATGTACGCCGCGCACCTCGGCGCCGAGTAAGCGCATGCGAAAGACGTTCAGCTCCTGTCGGCGCATGTCCTCGGCTCCCATGTACACCACGCACTCAAAGCCGAACAGAGCACATACGGTCGCCGTGGCCACTCCATGTTGTCCGGCGCCGGTTTCGGCGATGACACGCTGCTTGCCCATACGCTCGACCAGCAGTGCTTGTCCCAGACAGTTATTAATTTTGTGCGCACCGGTGTGGAGAAGATCTTCGCGTTTGAGATAAATCTTGGCTCCGCCCAATTCCTTAGTCAGGCGCTGCGCCAAGAACAAGGGAGTCGGCCGGCCCGCATAGTGGTGGTAGAGGTATTCGAGTCGCTGCTGGAATCTCGGGTCGCATCGAGCTTTCTCGTAGGCCCGATCGAGTTCCTCGAGCGCTGCCATCAGCGTCTCAGGCACATACCGCCCGCCGTAGCACCCGAAGCGCCCGGGGACACTCTTGCTCGCACTAGATCTAGCCGATTGTTTGCTAATCGATGCTGTTGCCATGTTTATGCCACCTTGTCTGCTTCACGAACTGCCTGGATGAAGGCGCGCAGCTTAGCGGGATCTTTCTTTCCCCGCCGCGCTTCGACACCGGAGGACACGTCGACTCCCCAGGGATGCAACAGGCGAATAGCCGTGCCGACATTTTCCGGGTTCAGGCCTCCGGCTACAACTACGCGGACGTCCTTACTGATTTTTGCAACCAGGGGGGCAGCCTCGGACCAATCGAAAGTCTTACCCGTTCCGCCCGGGTGCTTTGCTGTGCCCGAGTCGAGGAAAATCGCGGGGAGAGGCAGGGGGAATGCGGATGCCTGCCAGGTAAGGTCGCGCGCCGGAAGCGCGAGGTACATTTTTAAATTCCCCAGGCAGTAACCCCTCATGCTGCCCTCGTTGTGGGCACCTTGCCTTTGTGGGCCCAGGTCGGTCCGATGCCACTGGATTGCTTTCAGACCCGATGTTTTCGCGACATCGATCATCGTATCCAGCTTTTCATTGACGAATACGCCCACAGTTTCGAGGTCGGAGGCTAATCCACGGATAATTTCGCTGACAGTTCGAGCATTTACCCGGCGGGAACTCCGCGCATAAAAAACGAATCCGAGCGCATCGGCGCCCGCGGCGGCGGCTAGCCGTGCATCTTCCAGATTCGTGATCCCACATATTTTTACCCAAGTCATAAGGGCATTTTTGAGTCTCCAGGTTTCACTCCCGGTCTTTCTCGACCTGCGCGAGGCCCGAACCGGGCTCGCGACGGGAAATGGCCCGTCAGAACTGCTGCCAGCGGCGCGGCTGACAGCAGCGCTCCCCGTCGGCGACTCAAAACGGGGGAGGGAAAGATCGAAACAACCGGAAAACTAGTTGGCTGCGATTGTTTTTGCTTCGGCGAGTAGCAGCCGCAGCGCTTCTCCGGGTCTTTCTGCCTTCATCAACGCTTCCCCGATCAGAAACGCTTGATATCCGGCGCCCTGCAGTCCGATGATGTCCTGCCCGGAATCAATGCCGCTTTCCGCGACGCTGATTACATGTTTAGGAATCAATTGGCCCAGGCGCAAGGCGGTATTCAGATCGACCTGAAAGGTGCGAAGATCGCGGCTATTCACGCCGATGAAATCGCTTCCCGCATCCAAGGCGCGCGTCAACTCGCTTTCATCGTGAACCTCGCAAAGTACATCCAGGTTGACTTCCTTGCTTAGGCGTAGCAGTTTGGTCAGTTCAGCCGGCGACAGCGCCGCCACAATCAGCAAGACGGCATCCGCCCCATAGGCGCGCGCTTCGATGAGCTGAAACTCATCGACAACGAAATCTTTCCGCAAGCAAGGGAGTTGGCTTGCCGCCGAAGCGATGCTCAAGTTTTCGAGCGATCCCTGGAAGAATTCCACTTCGGTCAAAACGGACAAGGCGGCGGCACCGGCCTTGGACATCTCTCTGGCCAGCTTAGCGGGATCGAAATCGGTCCGAATCAGCCCTCGCGAGGGAGAGGCTTTCTTCAATTCGGCAATCACCGCCACTCCGTCCTTGGCTTTGGCTTGGAGTGTCCGGCGGAATCCGCGGGGTCTGTGCTTCCGTGCCCGCTGCTCGAAAAGGCGCATGTCCGCTTGCGAACGAGTCTCCGAGACACGCTTGCGCACGCGAGACACGATTTGTTCCAGACCGGCGGCCATCCAGTTTTGACGATTATACGGGAAACTGGGCAACCTCCTGGCAAAGACGTTTTTACAGCTCCATGACAACTTGATGACATACGTTGAGCAGATTCTGGATAGTTTTGAGTTTGTTCGTAGCAGGCGAACGAAATGTCCCAGTCAGCAACCATTCCGCATGGCCAGTTGTATTGTGCTTCCACGCCGCTTAAGGGAATCGAGGAAGCTGCGCTTATCCGCCATGCGCAAGCTGGCTCGACCGCGGCCTTCGACGCTTTGGTGCGCAGATATGATCGGGCGGTCCTTCGACTCGCCCTTCGGTTTACCGACTCGGAACAGGATGCGCAGGATATCTATCAAGAGGCTTTTCTGAAGGCATACAGGAACATTGCCAAATTTCGTTCCGAGTCTTCCTTCTACACCTGGATGCATCGGATTGTGACCAATCTGTGCATGGACCGGCTGCGCAACCGGCGCTCGCTGCGTGAGACCCCGGCGGTTATTACCACTCCCGACGGAGGGGAATCCGACCTGTTCGAACATCTGGCGGACACCCACAGCGCCAGCGATCCAGAACGCCAGATGCTGCGCCGGGAGCTAGGCAGACATATCCGAATCGCCTTAAAGAGGCTGTCGGCCCGGGAGCGAGTTGTCTTTCAACTGAAGCACTTCGCTGGGTTGAAACTGCGGACCATCGGGGAGATGTTGAACACCAGCGAAGAGACCGCCAAGAATACTCTGTTTCGAGCCACGCACAAGTTGCGCAGCTACCTCGCGCATGTGGAGCAGACGATGGCTGAGCGGGCTCATGCTCGGCGCTCCGGGTCGATGGTTTGGTCCAAATAAATCCATAACACCCGAGCGAATAAGGTGAGGATCGGGGCAGCAGGAAGGAAAAGGACTACCGCCCAAAAAATATCGTGGAAGAGGCGGCGATCGAACCCCCACAAGATCGCTGCCAGTACAGCTATGGTAACCAGGGCCAATCCGTAACTGATATACATGGCGCCCAAGAAGTATCCTTCTTCGCGCTCGAACTTCAGCCCGCAAACAGAACACTGAGTTGCCATCTTGGGCAGACCGCACAGAATGGACCTTTGGAAGATCCTTCCCGAACGGCATCGCGGGCAAAGCTGCCGCAAGATACCGGTCAGAGACGATGGCCGCTCGTTCACCTGTGTCACTCCGGCCAAGTTTAAATCGCGGGTGACCGGCATCGCCAACCACCCTAGTAAGTAAGTGTCCATGGTGGGCGCCAAAATATTCCCCTATCGCGCCTGCCGGAAAATTTCAGGGAGGCACAACTTCGGAACAGCAGCAACTCACAAACCTGCATCTCAGGTTGATTGGGGCACGACTGATCTGCCGAACCACGTTGAAAACAAGGCAGTTCTAGCCGGGGAGCCACTTTTTATGAGGCACAGAGCACTCGAAGGCCGATTATCAGCCGAGGCTGCGAGCCGTTATTTGGAAAGGTTAAGCAAAGCTCTGCCCGGGCCTCGCATTTGGAGGGGATCACGTGAATTCTGGCCGGATGGCGCCAAGTTAGTTATATCGGTTTCTTTGCAGTTTGAGGCCGGGGCACAAGCCAGCGCCGGCATGACCGCTCGATCTCCTGGTTTTGATACCAGATATCCCGACCTGCCTATCACGAAATGGTACGACTACGGGTTCAAGGAGGGTATCCCTCGTCTTCTTGAAATCTTCCACCGCCGTAGGGTACATGTGAGTTGCCATATGGCCGGCAGTGCGGTGGAAAGAAACCCGCGGCTGGCCAAAGAGATCGTTGAACGTGGCCATGAGGCGGCAGCTCACGGGCAGGCTTGGGCTTCCGAATACGCGGTAACAGCCGACGAAGAGCGCGCTTCCTATGAGGCAAATATTGACAGTATCGTGCGTGCGACTGGCGCTCACCCGGTCGGCTTCAACGGATTCTGGCGCCGGAGCACCCTGCAGACTCTAGAGATCCTTCAAGACCTGGGATTTGTCTACCACGTGGATGATGTCAGCCGCGATGAACCCTCCATTCTGCCGATTCGCGGCAAACCGTTCGTTGTTGTCCCCTATACCTTAGAACTGAATGATCTGGTGGCCTACGAGCTTCGCAACTACAGCAGCGAGCAGTACGCAGCCGATCTGAAGAATGAGTTCGAGATGCTCTACACCGAATCGGAAAGTCGGCGCCGCATGATGTCCATCAGCGCACATGATAGGATCGCCGGCCGGCCAGCGCGCGCCAAGGTGTTAGAGGAATTCCTCATATATGCCCAGCGCAGGCCGGGAGTAGTATTCATGAGAAAGGATGAAATCGCCAGATTCGCCCTCGTCAGTTCCATCACTCCTCGCGAAGAGGAAACCACTCGCGAATCGGACGCGGCCTAAGCATCCTGCCCCTTGGCAGCTCGACCTCATTGCCTGGTATCGAGCGGGCGCTTCGATTTTTCATAGAATTCGTTTTGCAGTTGCAGGCTGGTTTGATCCGCCTTCACCGCCTGGATGCTCCGAACGATGCTGTCGATCCAGGCATTCATGCGGTACTCGCCCAGTTCCTTCGTGGCTACCGATCCGTTTCCCGAATAGTGCTCGGGGAACCGGGCGTACCACCAAATGGCCGTGTACAGCTGATCCGGAAGATGTAAGCGGGCCTGATCGGCGCCGGACTCCTGGTTGGCGCGATCCAGGTGCACCAGATCGGGGCGTGAGATCAGCATGCTGGAGGTTTCGCCTTCGCCGGCGTGCATATCGGGCCCCGTACCCTTTTTGGCGGGCCCACCGGAAGGCATTTCGACTATGGGCAATACGTAAAGGACGTAATCATGAGGTCGCGCCAGCTGGGTTTGCGCGAAGTATGGCAACAAACTCTCATTCCCCCCGTGCCCGTTGACGATGATGATTTTCTTGCAGCCATTGCGTGCCATCTCGTCAGTGGTTTCCTGCAGCAACTCCAGTTGAATGTTAGGGCTGTAAGCCACGGTGCCGGGTTCGTGCCGCGCCTCAAAGATCTGCCCGAAATAGTAGTCGGGAAAGACTACGGCGTACTCCTTCTGGGCGGCAGCTAAGGCTGCGTGGCGAACATCCAGCAAATCTGTGCCGAGGGGCAAGTGCGGCCCGTGCTTTTCAAGAATGCCAAAAGGAAGCAGGCATGTCTCCTGAGACTGGCGGATGGCATCGCGAAAATCAGCGGCCGTCAGCTCCTCCCAGTGCACCGAAAGCTTCGCCTGAGGCCACAGCGAGAGGCAGGAACCGAGAACAATGGCAACTAAGATCCGAACACGACGCATGAGATTCTCCTTCGAGCGGCAGATTCTAACACTGTCGGGGCCTTTCAGTCTGGGGCGCGTTTTTGCGGCGTACTACCGACGATAATGACTAGCGGCAAGAACATGCCAACGCTGCCGAGCGAGCGGCACGTCGCTAGGGAGTGGACGTCAAGATTATCTAGGCACAGAACGATTCCATCACCTAGAGAGCCAGCAACTGCTTACTGTGATCCAATCGCAACGGCCCCGTCCGGACGCAATTACTTTTGAACCGTAGGAGGCACCGCTTTGCCCCAGGCCACACGCGCCGCGGCGCCGCTAGAACTGGCGGGCGGTGATGAATCGTGACCCCTAATTCAGTCGGAGGAACTGCGCAAGAGCTATAAGGTTCCCGTCATCGCTACAGCTTCGGACCATGAACAAATCGGACGCACACAAGGGCGGAAGCTCGGGGCATCGCTGCCGCAAGGTGGGGCCTTCCGACATCAACCTTCAGAATCGCCTGCAGGTGACACGGAAACCTGTTCCGCTGATGAGAATCGGGTCCCGG
>JBPYDQ010001032.1:0-4036 GCA_051986135.1 Terriglobales bacterium
AGGTCCAGATCCGCAAACCCGGTGTTGTACTGTCTATCCTGCAAAACACTTTCGCTTTGAGCACCTGATAAGATTTCTTCGCGCTTCGAGACCCATTTGTCAAAATCATCGCGAGCGGGGCTAGGCACGACCTGAATTGAGCTCAGCTCGGCCTTGCTTCCGTGCAATGCGCGTCTGCTGCCAAGAGCCCATTGTTGCGCCGCTGACTCGACGTTAACTTTTCCGCGAAGTACAGACACCCAGTTGTCAGTGGCAGAAGCCTCCACGCGGAACTCGGCACTATGAGGAACTTCTAAGTGCAGATTGGAAACGGAGATGGAAAAATCGTCATCATGTGAAAGGTGGGCCGTGATGACAGCCGTGCCGCCCAAGAGATTAAGCCTCGTTACCCGTCGGCCGTTCAACAATGACAGTTCGCTAAATTCCAGCGACGAGTCATTTGCAAGTCGGATCGCCAAGCCGCGTTCGAATTCAACCTCCGCGTAGCCGTTGCCCGTTTGCAGTCGGAATCCCTGTTCGAGCGGCAAATTCAGCTTGGCATCTTCCCAATTGACTCCAGGCCGCTGAAACTGCACTTCGCCTTCAACAAAGCTAAGGCGCACAATTCGGATGTGACTGTAATCCTGCGCCTTCGCTGTTGTTCCCCAAGGAAGCGAAAAAGTCGCGAGCGCTGTCAAAACGAAAACAATCGAGAAGCGACTCTTCATGAGGTCCTCCTACGTCTATCCCATTCTGCTCCTCACGCGCAGCAGCTGCGAGTGATCTGTTTTTAGACAACGGGCAAATAAAAGTGAGAAGCAGCTCACTCGGAGGGTGTGTCCAAGGAGCGAACTGCTTCTCGACTCGGGGAATATAACGAATACGATGTCCACGACAGACACAAAGTTCCCACTTTCGATGTCTTAATCGGTCGCGAGTCCCGTATGTTCATTTTCGATCTAACGTGTGACCACAAACGAAACTCAAAGACTCCGTCGTAGACGAGTTGTGACCCCGCCCGATACAGGGGTCGGGCGGGGTCACCGGACCGCGGCCAGCGTTGCAGGGGAGAACATGAGCTCTCTGCACGCTCGATACAGTTGCCTCAAGCATCTCGTTACACCCTGGGACGCGATTCCAGTTCGCCGCTTTCCAACTCTTCAATGCTAAGCGTCGTACCGCAGGTGCACCCAGGACTGTAGGGACTGCGCCAAGCCACGTTGGGGGTCCGGTGAACCGGTGAGAGTTCGGTTCCTAGGCAATGGCTTGATGCTGGTTCGCCTGTCCTTTCGGGCGCCGGCTCCGGAACGAGTCGTATGACAGATGTCTCAAAAGCATTCTTCGGCCGCGATATCGTCGGGACTTGACGACACTTACCAATGTTCCCAGGTGCAGTGCAGCCTCTTTCTCCATTAAACCGTCGATGTCACACATCTGAAGGACCACTCTATAGAGCTGCGGTACTTTGCCAATCGCCTCCGCGACGATGCGAGAGCGCTCTAAGTCTGAGCAGCGTTCTTCGGGATTCTGCCGCTGATCGGGAACCGAACTCTCGAAGTTAACTCCACCCTCTTCAAACTCTTCATCCATCGAGGCAAGCAAGAAGTCACGTTTACGGTGACGCAATTTCCTCAAAGCGGCGCGCGTAACGATACTGTGCAGCCACGTGGAAAATTGCGCGCGGCCCTGAAATTGTTCGAGGTGGCTGAATGCAGACAGTAGCCCTTCCTGTAAGGCGTCTTCGGAATCTTGAGGGTGGCGCAAGACCCGAGCTGCCGCGTGGTAAAGCTGCGGTATGTGCGGGGCGAAGAGGTCATCCAAACTCTTTGGCGTTGCCGTCTCGACGAACATGTCTTCGTGCTTACAAGGTTGGTGTGTGGAACTCCGACACGAAGATACTTGCATGTAATGGTCCATGAAGTTTCGTTTTGGAATCACTGGAGAGCTTCTCCGAAGCCCCGCCATCTTTGAAGGGAGATGAGCGCTTGTAAGTTCACGCAGATCAACTAGATCCCGGGTTGTGAAAAGGCACAATGTCTTTGGGTTGGCACCCTTGAGTGCTCCTCATCGCCTCAAGAGTGAATCTCAAGATGTTCGCTTTTTGCACATGATTGTTCGCTTTAAGCAAGGAGAAGCATTTAGTAAAGCATTCGTCGGATGCCATCACCGCTGTCGAATACGCGCAAAATCAAACGATTACGGCGTCGAAATATAGATTTGAATTTGGCAGCATTGATGCTCACGATTTTTTCGAACGGATGCAAGGAGAGACCCTGGTCCCATATGCTTAGCATACCGCTCGGCGTGCGAAATGCTTGGTCTGGCCTCGATTCCGTCGAGAAGGTCGCAGTGGTTTTCGCCGTGTTAGCCTTAACGTTGGCGGCTTGGGTTCTAGGCAGCTCTGTAACCCCCTAAAAGGGCCATGTGCCGCTTCCGAATTGATATCATTACCCAGTGGATTGGGTATTTTCACACGAGTTTGAGGTTTGCATTTGAAACTCCCGCTGTCGCGACTTAGCTTTCGCTGGCAGATCACACTGCTAGGGGCACTGGTTGTCGTACTCTTCCTAGCGGTACTCGTGGCAGCCTTGACGGCTCTTCGCTACACGACCTCGGCAGTACTCAATGATGAAAAAAGCAATCTTTCGGCAACGACTCGGGAATTGGTACGTGAATATCAGGACAGGAGTGCCTCCGAGCAAGGAAATGGTAACGAGTCTGCTTTGGCAAATCCCAGCAGCGGCTCCCAGCGCGAACTGCTTACGCTTTTGGCCCGTATTGTCCTGCAAAAGGCTGATGGGGGCGTGGGCGGATATTACTCCAGCGCGAAGGATGACCTCGCCGGCTATGCGTTTTCCGGCCGCACGGGAACCGAAGGCCGTGGTGACCTAAACTCCACGGATAAATCTGATCTGCGGCCTGACATACTCCAAGTCGCCCGAACAGCGCTTCTGACAGGCCGACCCTCCGAACAAGTTTTGGGCGGGAGTCACGATTTAACTTTAATCGAAGCCATTCCGATAGGCGCTGCTCAGAATTACGTCGGCAGCGCCTGGGCCATGGAGTCGTTACCCAGCATTCCTGGTACTAACCGCTTTCGCGCCTATGTGACTGCGGTTTTGCTTGGGGCCGCAGCCCTGTTTTGCGTGCTTCTCACCTTGCTGGTGGTACGAAATCTTCAAAAGGGCGTACGTAAAATTGAGGGTGGACTCGCCACCCTCGAACACGACCTGGCTTCACAATTGCCCACCGATAGCGATCCGCATGAGATTCAAAGAATTGTTCTAGCCATTAACCGGCTGGGAGGCACACTCCAAGAGAATATCGAACGGGAGAAGCAGCTGGAGAATCGGCTTCGCCATTCCGAACGTCTCACGGCGCTTGGCAAGTTGGTTGCAGGCGTGGCCCATGAAGTACGCAATCCGCTCGCAACGATTCGCTTACGGGTGCAGATGTGCCAGCGCCGCTCGCAGGATTCGGCGTTGCAGGAATCATGCGCAGTGGCGCTTGAGGAGATTGAAAGGCTGAATAACATCGTGGGGCGACTTCTCAATTTTGCTGCGCCGATGAGCCTCCATGTTCAGGACACTAAATTAGACCGGCTTGTGGAGCAAAGGCTGGATGGATTTCGCGAGGCCGCACAGAAAAGGAGTGTGCGGTTCATTACAGATTTTCGCGACGATGGAAATACCCTGACTCTTGATCAAGCACGCATGGCGCAGGTCTTTGACAACGTTATACAGAATGCAATCGAAGCGATGTCGGAGGCGGGCGGAACACTTTCAACGATTCTCTCGACGAAATCCACATCCACCGGCGAAGAGGCCGCGTGCATCGAATTTCGGGATACCGGAAAAGGAATTAGTTCTGCTCTCATTGGCCACATCTTTGACCCCTTTTTCACAACCAAAACCTCGGGAACCGGGCTCGGGCTTTCCATCTGCCATGAACTGGTACGAGCGCATAAAGGCGAGATCAACGTTGAAAGCCATGAAGGGCTGGGGACAACGGTGCGCATTCTGCTTCCGCTCGAAGCGCGCAACGGCGCGAGCGCAAC
>JBPYDQ010001033.1:0-2851 GCA_051986135.1 Terriglobales bacterium
AGCTTTGAGAACCTGGCCAAGATCATCGACAGGTTCACACAAGCCATCGGTCTTGATCGATACGCGATCTACGTCTTCGACTACGGAGCTCCTGTGGGGCTTCGGCTCGCGTTGTCGCATCCCGCGAGGATCACCGCCATCATCTCGCAGAGCGGCAACGCTTATGAAGAAGGTCTGAGCCAAGGTTGGAATCCAATCCAGAAATACTGGAAGGAGCCAACTGCGGAGAACCGCGCAGCTTTGCGCGAATTCCTCACGCCCGAGGCGACCAAGTCCCAATATCTCTACGGCGTGTCGAACACCTCGCTGGTTGCCCCCGAAGCGTACGAACTTGATTCTGCTCTGCTGCGCAGGCCGGGCAATGATGAGATCCAACTGGACCTCTTTCTGGATTATGCCAGCAACGTGGCGCTCTATCCCAAATTCCAGGAATACTTTCGCAGTAAACAGCCACCGACGCTCGCCGTCTGGGGCAACAGCGATCCGTTCTTCCTGCCTCCTGGTGCCGAAGCGTTCAAACGCGACAACCCGGACGCCGAGGTGCATTTCTTCGAAACCGGCCACTTCGCCTTGGAAACGCACGCTCAAGAAATTGGAAATGCCATCCGCGATTTTCTCGGACGCAAACTTGATGGCGTAGATGGGAGGAAGAGGTGAACAACGAAACGGTTCTCGCTCAAAAGCAGGCTCTTACGAACGTGCAAGCGATCTTTTGGGGTGGCCTGGTAGCTGGAATACTTGATGCTGTTGACGGCGTGATTGCTTTCGGCACGCAGGGTTCGAATCCCATTCAGGTCCTGCAATACATCGCGAGCGGCGCGCTCGGACAATCTGCCTTCCATGGCGGTCTTGCTACTGCTGCCGTCGGCGCGGCGTTTCATTTCACTATCGCGTGGGTGGCCGCGGCGGTGTTTGTGTTGGCAACGCGGAGATCAGAGATCTTGAAAACCCATGCTGTGCCCGCCGGACTGCTCTACGGTGCCGCAGTGTATTTCTTCATGAACTACCTTGTGCTTCCGCTATCGGCTGTGGCGGCCAGCACATTCCAACTCGGCCTCTTTCTTAACGGTGTAATTGGACACGCACTGTTTGTAGGCCTCCCAATTTCGCTTTTTGCCCGGAGAGTACAATGACACAAAACAACCTTCCAGTCGCAACCGTGGTCCTAGTGCATGCTGCATGGGCGGATGCATCCAGCTGGAACAAAATCATCCCACCCCTGCAGCGCAGAGGACTGCAAGCCGTTGCCGTCCAGATCCCATTGAGCTCGCTGTCCGACGACGCTACAACTCTACGAAGATTCCTCAAAAGGGTAAGCGGGCCGGTGGTGTTGGTGGGGCACTCCTACGGGGGCGCGGTCATCACGGCTGCAGGTACCGCGAACCCGAGCGTGAAGGCACTGGTTTATATCGCGGCGATGGCTCCTGACGAAGGTGAGACTGTCGGCGAACTCCTCCATCGCGCTGCGCCTCATCCGAGCGCTCCGGCGCTTGTGCCCGATGAGGACGGGTTGCTCTGGATGTCGGCGAAGGGTTTCGCCGATGCGGTCGCTCACGAGAGTTCCGCCGACGATGCTCTGCTGATGGCGGCAACGCAAAAGCCTATCGCGATTATGTGCGTGCAAGAGCAGATGACCAAACCGGCATGGGAAGAAAAGCCTTCTTGGTTTCTGGTGGCGGAATGGGACCGCATGATCGCTCCTGAAACTCAGCGATTCATGGCCCATCGCACGGGAGGCCACATCCTTGCGATGGAAGCAGACCACACTCCACTTGCCTCGGCGCCGGATCGGGTCGTCGCGATCATCACAGAGGCAGTCGATGCCATCTTGCATGAGGCCCTTCCAGATCCGCAGAGAGTCGGAGGCGCACATGAGAATCGTCTCTGTTAATGTTGGGCTACCACGGGAGGTCGTCTGGAAAGGTGCTACCGTCCAGACGGCCATTTTCAAGGCACCCGTTGCTGGCGCCGTGGCAATCAGGGAACTGAACTTGGCCGGTGACCAGCAGGCAGATCTCACCGTACATGGCGGACCGGAGAAGGCGGTTTACGCTTATCCGGCCGAGCATTACGAGTACTGGCGGAAGCAGTTGTCGGATGACTCCTTGTCATGGGGTGCCTTTGGTGAGAACCTCACAACCGAAGGGTTGTGGGAAGAGAAGCTATGCATTGGGGACCTTCTCAGGGTCGGGTCTGCCGTTCTTCAGATTACCCAGCCCCGCATGCCCTGTTACAAACTTCAACTCAGATTCAACCGAGACGACATGATTAAGCGTTTCCTGCTGAGTGGCAGGAGCGGACTTTATTTTACCGTGATCGAGCGAGGGGATGTCGCTGCGGGATCAAAGGTCGAGATCTTAGATCGAGATCCCGATGGTGTCACGGTCAGCGATATAGTGCGCCTATACCTTGGTCAGACACGCGATCCGAAACTGCTTCAGCGAGCCACGAACGTCGGTTCGTTGCCGGAAAATTGGAAAGCTCAACTACTGCTGAGGGCACAAAACCAGGCCTAGCAATCCTTGGAGCCAGTGCATCTGGCCTTTCTGGACGTATCGTCGGCGATACGGAAAGTATTCTGGAGCCGCAAGATTGTTTCCGTATTGCCCGTGATACGGGAGCTATCCGGTAGGCACATGTACGAGACGGCCTTTATAACCGGCCAATGTTCTTGTCTGGGCTGATTGACCTCCGAATCAGGGAGAGTCCGACAGACGCACCCCCATTTTCTTTTCGTTTGAATCTTCCTTACTCCGATAACCTTTTGAACCCCATCTGGACTGTCACGGCCACTCGGTAGCCACTTTGCTTCAGAAACCTCTTGCAGGGCCCGCCAGCATTGTGCAGAATG
>JBPYDQ010001034.1:0-3288 GCA_051986135.1 Terriglobales bacterium
TAATCGATGCCGCCGTTCATCGAGGCTGCCCCTTACTTCCCGCACGCGCCTTGCGCACGACGCGATATGCGGCCCAGGTGCATGCGGCACAGAGAAAAACCCACACGAACTGGTACCAGATGAAGAAAGGAAAACCCGCGAAGACGGGCTCCACGCTCGAGTAACTGCCCACCCACAAAAGAGCTGCGACAGGAATAACCAGCAACACCGCGGCGAAAGCCAGCAGCTTCTTGTCGCCCGGGAATCCGGCCCTGTCATTTTCGGATTGATTCACTGAACCTCCTGAAAGATGACAGGAGTCTAAACCAAAACGGCGGCAAAATAGCGCCCTTCCGATGGATGGACGACTACTTAAACTGAAAGCGCCACTGGCCTTGGTGCTGTGCTGTCCCATTTTCGCCAGACATATCCGTCTCTTGCCGGCAATAAATACGATGTGTCCGATTCGGACGTCGCTCCAGGACATCTTCACTTCGGCCCAAGGCGGCGGCCTCGTAGTCTTGTCTTACTTCTATTCGAACGATATTTCCTCCAGGATTCAATGGCTTGCCTCCATCGTACTTTTGTTCTCTCGACCACCTTATGATTACAGCAAGCAGACGCGAGCCAATCCCTCGATCCGGAAACCCGGTAGAGTGTAGCAGTTGGTCAAATACCCAAAGGCAGCGGGCTGATCCGGGGGACAGCAGTTTCGCAACTCTTACCGATCGACATTACGGCTACCACGTGGCCATCGGCTTCGGCAACCCAGTGAAGAAATTCAAGGACTGAGACTGTTCCGTCACGAATGGCGCAGGAATTCGGCTTGTTTAATAGGGTCGAAGTCCGCCGCATCTTCCGTTTTATGGCGCCACCTGAAATCGCCAATCCGAGGTATCCAAGGCCGCCCTAATTGGCAGCCTTCGATTCACAGCGCGGTTACCGGCACGCCATCCGGACACCTTAGCATTGAATTTACTTCCCACCACCCCACGGCTGGAGTCGCACTATTGAGCAGTAACTAAGTGAGCGCAGGTATGAGAACACTCTGGCGACCGTTGGGATAAGCAATGGCGTTGACCGGCATTGCTGCGGTGAGCGTAGGGCAGACAGCAGAGAAGCCTGCATTTTGGCGATGGGGGTTTGTCAGTCTATTTCGTCCGGTTTATCCGCGTGACCGTTGATGACTCGGCATGCTGCCCAAAATTTCAGTTCGGGTCAGGTCGCTCGATGTGGTCAATAACCAGCATCTCGATCGGCGCTCTGGCAGTATCGAGCTTTAATCCCAGTTGCTCCTGAACGGCGGTAAATATGCTTGTTTCACCGTCTCCGTCCGCAACTGAGAAGTTGAGCGTGATCCCATACGTCCCTTGAAGCCCGGTGCGATCGACCACCGGCCGGTCTGTGTAGCCAGAAAGAATGCTTGCAAACACGGGCATGGTCAAACCGTCCGGCCATTTCAACTTTGGACCTGAATATTCAGTGCCTCCGTTGATCTTGACGCTTCCACCTTCATGTAGCTTTGTTCCATTTTTGCTGATGGTCAGCGCGTAGACAGGAGCTTCCCTCATCTCAAAGTGCGTTCTCAATTTGAAGCGGTCTGCAAACAGTGATTGCACCATCAACCGGCATTGCTCCTGATTCATCGGAGTGGCGGACTTTCCCTCAATGTCGTAAGCGAAAGCAAATTCATTAAGCCAATCGGGCTCCCCGGACACTTGATAATCCTTCAGCCCAAATGCGTATTTGAGGGACCACATCACAGGCGCGCCTCCGACGAAAAACCTCCTACTGGTGGTGCAGAAATCGAGCCGAAGGAGGTTCTGGCGTTCCGGTGGTGTGGGCTTCACGCTGGCAACTTCAAACGCTAATGGCTTGTTCTGCGCCGCAACGATACTCGTAAGTGACAGCAACACCGCGCCAACTGCCATAGCTATGATTGCGTAACGCATATCAGTTCTCCGTTGGCCTCCCTACGCTGTCGATGACAAGCACCTCCACCGGCCCTCGGGCCGATTCGAGCTTGAGACCGAGTTGTTCTTGGAGGGCTGTAAATATCATCGGCCCCGATGGATCAGCAGGCGAAGCAACGCCACCATCATTTGCGTTGGGCGTAAAATTGCCTTCATTAGGAACAGGCGACCATTTCAACTCAAAGTCGTAGATGCCCTTCAGCCCCGCCTTATCCACGATGGGAAGATTCAACTGGCTCGACAAAAGATTTGCAAAAGTGGAGATGTCCCACTTGTGGCCGATAAGTAAGCCGGATGAGACGCGAAGTCCACCAACGTCATCTGATTTAGGTTCCTGGAACCTTGGCCCATCTTTCAACGCGACTAGCGAATACACGGGCATTTCTCTGGTTTCCCTGTGGAATTGCAATTGAAACCGATCCGCAAGGAGCGTCTTGGCCATCTCATATTTCTGTTGCCAGTCCGTCTGGCCATCTGTTCTAGCAACGATGTCCCACTTTTCCGTATTCATCCACTCCGGCCCGCCAAGGAGCTGGTAATCCTTCACGCCATAGATATTTTCAATGAATAGCCTCAGGGTCACGTTCGTGTAGTTGAAAACTTCAGGACCGAACCTGTTATTGATGCCCTGATTATCTGACCTGTTCGGCTTAATGCTCACGGCTGCAAACTGGGGGCGTGCGGACTGCGCGTGCGCACCGGGCGCGACGGCAATCAGCAACGCAGCCACCACGATAGTCACATTGCGAAGCATCAGTTCTGCGTGGGGCGCTGTACCGAGTCAATAACAAGAACTTCCAACTGTGCTTTAGCGGATTCCAGTTTCAAGCCCAGCTGGTCCTGCAGGTCTGTAAAGAGGGAAGACATACCAGGTTCGGACGCACGAGCTGGTGCGTTGGTTGCCGGATAAGCCATGTCGAATTGAAGCTCGAAGTCGTAG
The DNA here is from genome assembly GCA_051986135.1 of Terriglobales bacterium. Classification (GTDB taxonomy): domain Bacteria; phylum Acidobacteriota; class Terriglobia; order Terriglobales; family Acidobacteriaceae; genus Gp1-AA122. The sequence continues at coordinate 2,893 of JBPYDQ010001034.1, forward strand.
AGTCCACTAAGGCCCGTTTTATCAATCAGCGGACGATCCGCGTACTGCCCCAGCATGCCCATGAATTCATCCATTCGTACCGCGGTTCCCGATAGAACCAGAGTCAGAGCGGTTGGGGAAGGCTTGCCTAGATTTCGCAACGAGCCACGTGCCGGACCAGAAGGACTGGGGGTTATGGGAGCAGCTGGATCAACAGGCGTTTGATCCTGAGACAGCTTCAACTTTCCGCTTTTCGCCACGACGAGGTTGTAGATAGGCAACTCCCGCATTTCGCGGTGCGCCTTCAGTTGAAACCGATCCTCCAACATCGCTCGCACCATCGACCGCATTTCTTCGAGCGGTACGTCTCGACCTTGGCCCTCGGGCTTTGCCTGAACATCAAAGCGATCCGTTTCT
>JBPYDQ010001035.1:0-8543 GCA_051986135.1 Terriglobales bacterium
CGACGTAGGTTCGCGGCCCAGTGTTTGGACGAGTTGGCGCGAGACGCGAACCAGTTTGTTAACGATCTCGATCATGTGTACCGGTAGCCGGATGGTGCGTGCCTGATCGGCAATCGCTCGGCTGATGCCCTGACGAATCCACCAGGTGGCATAGGTGGAAAACTTGTAGCCGCGGCGGTACTCGAACTTGTCTACCGCCTTCATCAGGCCGACGTTGCCCTCCTGGATCAGATCGAGGAACTGAAGCCCGCGGTTACTGTACTTCTTGGCGATGGAAACCACGAGGCGCAGGTTAGCTTCGATGAGCTCGTGCTTTGCCTGCTCCGCATCCATATCGCCCTTGATGATTTTGCGCTGCGTGCGCTGTAGTTCTACGAATGTCATGCCCGCATCGGTTTCCAGCCTTTTCATGTCGGCACGATGCTGTCGCAGCGAGGTGCGGTAGTTCTTCCTGAGGTCCTCGCTGCGCGTGTTCGCAATCTCCTTTTCCAGGTTACTGAGCTGGCGGTCAAGCGAACGCATGCGTTCCATGGTTTTATTCACCCGTTCCATCAGGCGCTTGCGCTCCGAGGGGGTGAAGCCGAGGTCGCGGATGATAAGCGAAATCCGAACGATCTCGCGGCTCAGCTGGGATCGGCAGCGGCGGTATTTGCGTGCCTTCTTGTCCGCAGGGACAGTCACCAGCCGTTCCGCCAGACGGAGGGCGGTTTTATAGTGGTTGTGCAGTTGATCGATGCGGCGGACGATCTCCTTGAGACGGCAGTGCAGAATCTCCTCAGTGGTTTCTTCCTCATCGAAGACCACAATTTCTTTAATCGAACGTAGGCCCCGTTTCAACTCTTCGCCAATAGCCAGGACGTGGTGGACCACTATGGGTGAGCGTGAAAGCGCTTTCAACGCGGAGAGTTGTCCGCGCTCGATGCGTTTGGCAATTTCCACTTCCCCTTCACGAGTGAGCAGAGACGAAGCACCCATTTCGCGTAGGTAAACGCGAACTGGATCGTTGGCCGACTCAGGGGCACCGGGTACCGGGTTGACATCAATTTCGTCTGGTTCGCCAGCAAGCCTTTGTTCCAAAGCCGAATAAGGTAGCTGAGGTTCTCCTTCAAGCACATCAAGGCCACGGGTCCGAATGGCGGTAAGCAAATCGTCTACGTCCTCCGCGGAATGCAAGCCTGGTGGAATGGGATTATTGATCTCGCTGTCCGCGGAATAGCCCTTTTCCTTCCCCACACCGACTAATTTTCTAGTGTCGTCCATAGGTATGCAGAACTCCTTTTACCGCGCTGTTCCGCATGGCGAAAGGAGGCTTCTGTTGGATCTGGGTCGGCGGCTTCAGCAAGAAGCAAAAATCCAACACTACAATAATGCTAGCACGGCATCCCGGCATCTCCTACAATTGCGCTCTTTTTCAACTCGACGCGTCAGTTGGAGGATTTTCGGCAAACAAGAAGTGATCCAGTTCCTTCCGGTTAGATGGCGACTCTTCTGTGCGGGTGAACGCGCCCTGCTGCGCTGGCATGCTCCTTCCACCGGAAACGAGCGTACCCGGATCCAATTACCAGAGCCGCAGGTGCCGCTTGCCACGTACACGGGCTGGAACTTGCGCGCTGCCGACATGGGGATGCCAGGCTATACCGTCCCATTCGTCGGGCATTCCTCGCACCTGATGCCCATGTGGATCGGCATGACTGACCACCATCACTTCGTGACTCAGACAGCTCTGCGAGGCGAATCCTCGTAGTCGAGTGTTTCGCTGCCGGCAGATTTCTTGATCGCAGGCCTCGGCACGACCATTATCCCTTCCATGGGGTCGAAAACTACACATAGGTGCGGTGCGCATGCTCCACAAAGCCAATAGCGCTGCACTGTTCGATCCGGCAATTCGATCAGAATCCACTCACATTCATAAAGGTACAGGAAATCTGCAGTACAGTTTGGATTGGCACAGTTAAGAATCATCAGCACCTCCCTGATTTAAACCGGAGGGTCTTGGTAGGCTGATTTAGTTTTTTGGGCTTCGCGCTTTTTTATACCACGAAGATGATCAGGCTGTCATTGATGGGTGGAGCACGATCTCGCAATTAATGCTGCTTTTGCTGCTTCTTCCACTTCGCCCAACGTGCCTTTTGAGCAGTCGCAATTCGTCTCCGACCAGCAACCGACATCCCTCTTGCTCGTCCTCTGCGCCTAATGGAAAACGTGCCTACGAGCTTGCTAACACTGGGCGTTCGCCTTTGAGTACAAGCGCAATAACAACAGATGCTAGCAAACCTGGATGTTCCTGTAGGGCGACGGTCGCACAATTGCGGCACAGACTTCTGTGATAGTGGGGAGTGGGGTATTCTTCAATGACAACCTCTGGTTCATCCAAGGTTAAGGGCGTTCATGACGAGCGGACGGGTTGAAGCAGCCCGCCGCCAAGGGGCCTGGTTGGGCCCAGTGAACATGGCCCACACGATTTGCCGCTTAGGTTAAAGAGAACCCCAACCTGTCCGAGACGGTCATCCAGGCCAAAAAGCTTTTCTACTATAAGGAGGCTGAAATCATGCCGAAGACATCAGATGAAGTGCAGAAACTGGCGAGAGAGACAGGGATCAAGATTGTGGATCTCAAGTTCGTGGATCTCCCGGGAGTCTGGCAGCATTTCTCGATCCCTGTGGAGGACCTGAGCGACGACCTGTTTGCCGAAGGCATCGGTTTTGACGGTTCCAGTATCCGCGGATTCCAATTGATCCACGAAAGTGACATGTTGCTGGTGGCCGACCCAGAGACGGCCTGTGTCGATCCGATTCTTGAAGTCCCCACGCTGAATTTGATCTGCAATGTGCTCGATCCGGTCACGCGCCAGCGTTACAACCGCGATCCGCGATACGTCTCGCAAAAGGCAGAAAGCTATCTAAGAAATACTGGAATAGCGGAAGTGAGCTACTGGGGACCGGAGCTGGAGTTCTACATCTTCGATGATGTGCGCTTCGACCAAACCGCTCATTGTGCATACTACTTCATCGATTCTAACGAGGCTGTCTGGAATACGGGCCGCCAGGAGAACCCCAACCTAGGCTACAAGCTGCGGCACAAAGAGGGATATTTTCCGGTACCGCCGTCCGACACGCTTCAGGACATTCGTTCAGAGATCATCTTAAAGTTGAAGGAAGTGGGTGTTCCGGTCGAGGTCCATCATCACGAGGTGGGCACTGCGGGGCAGGGCGAAATTGACATGAAGTTCACGACGCTGACGAGAATGGCTGACAACGTCATGTATTACAAATATGTCGTCCGCAATGTCTCCCGGAGGCACGGTAAAACCGCCACCTTCATGCCTAAGCCAATCTTCGGCGACAATGGCTCCGGCATGCATACCCACCAAAGCCTGTGGAAGGGTGGCAATAATTTGTTTTGGGACGAGGAGGGCTATGCTCAGATCAGCAAGGCAGCCAAGTACTACATCGGTCGCCTGTTGCGGCATGCCCCGCCCCTGCTCGCTCTCTGCGCTCCGACTACCAACTCTTATCGTCGGTTAGTGCCCGGATTCGAGGCTCCTGTCAACCTCGTGTACTCGCAACGCAATCGGTCTGCGGCTGTGCGCATTCCGATATATTCCAAGAGCTCAAAATCGAAGCGCGTTGAATTCCGCTGTCCCGATCCGGCGAGCAATCCTTATCTTTGTCTTGCCGCTCAATTGATGGCGGGGCTGGACGGAATCCGGAACAAGATCGATCCTGGCCAACCGATTGATAAGGACCTTTATGAACTGGAGCCTGCGGAATCCGCGAAGGTCAAGAGCACACCGGGTTCGCTAAGTGAAGTGCTTGACGCATTGGAAGCGGACCACGATTGGCTGTTCGAGGGTAACGTGTTTACGCCTGATTTGCTTGAAGCCTGGCTTACTTACAAGCGAGAACGCGAGCTGGCGCCCGTGAACCTGCGGCCAGTTCCATTCGAGTTTTTCCTGTATTTCGATCTTTAATTGATTCCGAGAAGCCTTGCTACGGGCTGACGGGCGTGTGGGCCTGGCCAAACCTTACGGTGGACCCGAGACCTAGTGCTGAGGGAGACCTTTGCAAAGAGCGAATTCGGTTTGCTTGGGGCCTGCCAAGCAGTAATCTCAAAACGAAGAGGCAGTGACTTCCAGTGACGTCAGTCTTCAAATGGAACGGAGAATATTTTGGCTTTATTCAAAACGAGAATCTCTTTCGTGCTGACGGTGCCTACTTGGGATGGATCGAGGATGGTCAAGTTTGGACCAGCGACACGGCGTTACCTAGGCGAGGTCGTCGAGGAAAACTACATTCTGAGACGCACCCACGTACTCTTTCTTCTTTGAACGTACCAGCTTCGACATAGCTTGCGTTGAGTTCCACTTCTCGGGCAGATCATCCACCGAGAAAATTGCCGAGACGGAAAGACGGGTACGCATGCACCACAATCTATGCACTCGACCGGATCGATGTATAGCTGCGAACTTTCTTCGAAGCCAGGTCGGCCTCGGCATGGGTCGCGTCCTTCTTGGGGTGGATGCAAATCTACATGACAGGCATCCACAGAAGCGGTGTCATTGAGAGTATCTCCGTCCTGGTTAGCGTTTGATATTCCTTTACGTCGAGAAGGGAAAAGACGGGGCGGTAGTCCCGAAGAGAAGAGAAAGTTCGACAGCACGGCGTTACCCCGGGAGCCGGCCCATGCCCAGAACAAAACGGTGTATACTTCCTGCTATCTGCGGGACGAAGTTGTGGGGGTGCCTGCCAGTTTGTCGTCATCTGCGTCGCCGCAGGCGCCACGCTGTCCTTTAATCCCCCTCGCCACGTAAATCCCTAGCTGATTTGAGCTTTGTTGGAGGTAGTCCGTATGCTCACATTGTGGGAACGTAAGCGTGTCTCGTCCGCGTCCAGCAAGTCTTCTTCTACTCTGAAGGATGTGCTGGCAGAGCTGGATATCGTGCCTTTGAAACCAGAGTGGGTTGCTGAATGCAAACAAACGAAACTCTTAGAAACGACCTACCAGCTTCGTCCGCGCGAAGCGGAAGAAATTGAGGAGCGTGACTGCGGCGGCTGGGAATACGCAGAGCTGCAGCGGCTGCACGACGAGACTGAGCGTCAGCCGTCTGGTGACGCACCCTCGATTCGGTTTTGGCGTCTATGCGACGGCACTCGCTGCTACACCTATCTGCGATGGGTGAGAGTGCCGCTCGAAGAGGCGACGAATGTCCCAGAATTTATTTCGGCCAAGGTGGGCGAGATTACATCCTCTCTGCCCGAAGCGATCTTTACGGTAGAACAGTTACGTAGCGAACGACAGCTTTACGATCCGTTTCTCATCGTGTCGTACAGTGAAGAAAGCTATTACGTTGACGTGTGGAATGAGCCCGAATTCGAGCGTGACCACACCTGATGTCAGTTTCGCGCCGCGAATCAGTCCCACAGTTTGTTCGCACTGGAGGTGACATGAAAGCAAGAACACGTGTATTGACTGTGGCGTTATGCTTCGTCGGCCTGACACTATGCTTCGCCGAAGACGCCAATATAGGCACATGGAAGCTAAACGAGGCCAAGTCGAAGATAGGTGCCGGGTCGCCGAAGAACACCACGGTAGTCTACGAGGCCGCAGGGGAGAACGTAATAGTCACGGTGGACGGAGTCGACGCCAACGATAAGCCGACGCATAACGAGTGGACCGGCAAGTTCCAGGGCAAAGACTATCCAGTCATCAGTGATCCAAATTCGGACGTGCGGTCGTATACGAAGATCGACGACCGTACGTTGGGTTTTAACGCCAAGAAGAGGGGCAAGGTCACTACTAGCGGCCGCATCGTCGTCTCTGCCGACGGCAAAAGCCGCACGGTGACCGCAAGCGGAACCGATCCGGCGGGCAAGAAGTTCCGGGCGTTGCGGTATACGACAAGTAGTAGTGGGATCTCGGCCGAAAGTTGCTATTAAGGTTGATGCCCTCCTGCTCGGGTTCTGGACGGGAGGGCATTTGTTGGTAGGCCAATTACAGCTCCTTGGACGACACGATTCGGGCCTTCGGAGCAGGGCGACAACAAAGGAGTGGCCGGGTGCAATTGAGGCGCCCATGAGAAAGGCCTGACCCCAGCGAACCTCGTGCCTTGATTGCTACGAAACAAACTTGGTCGCAGGTTTCGGTCTACCCGCGCTCCAGCCAGAAGAGCGCATTGTCTTTATCCTCCAATGCGGTATAAATTGTGCCAATTACCCAGAGTTCGATCCCGACGAGCGCTGGGCTCCGTAACAAACGCGTCAGCACTACCATGGGTGATCGGCTGAATAGCGTTGACCACTGGAAAATCGTTGGAGTACGTAAATCCACCCAGTAGACCGCGTTATAGCGGGCGACGATTCCCGCACTGAAGGTGAACGAACTGACGGCCGCACGCATTGGAGGAGCACGGCGCTTGTTGTTGCATTGGTTGCCGGCCCTCCAAACTGACGGTTGGTCCCTCGATAACGATCCAGTGAATTAGCCGTTCCAAAAACCCCGTCACAGGGACTCGCTGTAAGTTGTTAAGAGGATAGCGTCGCCGGAGATGCTGTTTGAGCGCTCCTAAAACTACTGTTTCCTGAAGACATGGGATGCCCACTGCTGGGGGCGAGGGGCATGAACTTGACATTCAACCCCAAAGGGAGCACGGTCAGCCATGAGGGTGGCTATGGCACCATGCAAATGCACAAACACGCGGCACGGACACGGCCAAAGTTGCTCCGATTCAGCAACCGAGTCAGATGGCTATTGCAGAGCGTGTCACGATGCGGCCGCGAACGAAGATGCACCTCAGAATGTGTCCTCGCCGGAAGACGACGCGACTGGATTCGCTCACTGATGTCATCTGCGGGGCCACGCGAACCCGAAAAAAGAGGGAGAGTACTGGCTTAGTTATTTTGGCGGCGGCTTGCTTCCCGTGCTGCAACTGCTACCTTCGCGATTCTCGTGCGCTTCTCAGGTGGAATCTGCTTCCGTTCCTCGGCTAACTGCTTGCCAAATGGCCTTACGCTCTGTCGGCATGAGTTTTTTGGAGTAATTCACGCCGTTGCAGCCGAACAGGATCGAGTGCTTCCTGCTCTTTCGGTGTCGACGAGATCTGCCTCCCAGTACCGGGCCACGGCAATCTGGCTCGGCGAAAGATTGATGCGCCGCAGAACCCAGGTGTGGCCAGCGCCGGTTTTATAGCTGCGTTCGATGTTTTGGAGTCGAATCATTGCAGTCCCCAGTTCGGTTACTGAAGGACTCTCCTATTCATGGTCGCGCGGAGGGCCGGCAAAACAATCGCTAAGGTGCTTGCGACACCGACCACAACCCCGGCCAGCGTGTAGGTAAGCGGGTCGCCGCCGTCGTGCCGAAGAGAAAGCTGCGAATCCAGCGCCCTGCGACTCTCCTGCGCAAAGCTTAATGTGGTGCGCACCGTATTATTGGCGGCGTGACAACACCCCAGACAATCTCGATTACGTGCGGTGCGCGCCGTATCTCCTTCGCGCAAGGCTTTTGGGTTTATGTCCTGGCGATGAGCGCGATCTTCGAGAAAGAGCCAGATCAATGTTGGCACATCGCCGACATTGTTATCGAAACCGTTGCTCTAGCGCAGTCATGTTAGTAGTTGTTGAAAAATTCACATCCCGTCTACTTTGCGGCTGGGCTTCACGGGCATCGAGATGGTGGTGTGGACCACGATTGCTATGAGCGCCACCGTGCGACCACAGTAGGGCGCGCAAGTTGACAACTCATCCAGAAGGTTCTCGAGTTCCTCCTGCTCTTTCGGTGTCGCAGGAGATTCGCCTCCCAGCACCGTTCCAGAATCAAAAAATGTTTCTAGCACAGTTCTGCACTCACTTTCGCTCTCTCACGTTTCAATTGCCTTGCGGGAGCCAGACGCGAAGGGTCTTTGGAACGGGTCGCTGGGAGCGAAGTGGTCTTTTCTCGGTCGGATTCATAAAATCAGCACTTTAAGCCCTTAACTAACTCTTTCTCTTGATCGCCTAGCCGGTCTCCTGGTTTCAGGAGGGTGACATAGATTAACTCGGTAACGACAAAAATAACGCTGAGGTAGCTTAGGCAGGCTTTCCACGAACGGACCAGACCATCATGACCGCGCTGGGAACGTAGAACAGTCCGATGCTTGTAGCCTCGACAACGACCCACCCTGTAATCAGCGCGGCGGACAAGATGCGGACCGCTCGGGACCGCAGTAGAAGAGGCAGGCCGGCCACTGCCACTGGAATGCTCAGCAAGAAATAGATTCCAGGACCGTTGACTTCTGCCAACGTTGCATGTCGTACCAGATGCACAGGCGTTTCTGGCTGATGCGGAGAGGAAGACTCTGTATTGGATGGAGTCTCCCGTGTAGTCAATGCAGTGTAGGCTGGTGCCACAAGACTCGAAACGGAAGCCAGAACGGCCAGTAAGAATGAAATCAGCACTTTTCGCATCGTGAATTGCAGTGACATACCAGTTTATGCCTATCCGACCCGAAGCGACAGTCCCTACGCAATGTCGTCTCACCCCCGGACTGCTTATCGCCAAGGCGATGGGGG
>JBPYDQ010001036.1:0-3060 GCA_051986135.1 Terriglobales bacterium
GATAGCCATAGATGTACAGCTTCAGCAGCACCGCGGGGTGGTACGAAGGTCGACCCGTTGCCTCGGGTGCTACCCCATCAAACCCCAACCTCGACAAGTCGAGTTTTCCAACAAAGGCATCGATCACTCGGACGGGACTGTTCTCATCGATCCAGTCTTCCAAGCACTCCGGAAAGAGCGTCGCCTGCCCGCGATCGATCCCCTCGACAAAGCGCCTCATCCGATCCCTCCGGAAAAGCGATCGAATCATACAGCGCGAATCAAATAACCAAATGCGTTTTCACACAGCCAGGGTCTAAAGCCGAAGTCCCCAGGGACATGGACTAAATCCGCTTAGCCCTTAATGACGGACATCCCTTGCGCGTTGCTTCTTGTCTGAGAACTGCCAGGAAGAGACGTTATACAGCCCTAGGGCGTCAGCTTCTCGGCGTTACCTGCAACGGTTTTGACTATCTTGGCTCGGGTCTTACCATTGCGCGAGTCGACAATTATGACCGTGTCACCAGTCTTGTCATAGCGCGTGCATGGAGCGTTCGGTTTCTCCTTCCAGTTGGTGCACAGCGTGTTGCCTTTGATTTCCCACTTGCCGTGCCACGTAACGCCCATCGGGGTCTTGTAAAGGGCTGTGCCATCCGCGCCCCAATAGATGACTCCCTGACCCGCCTTTCCGGTTAGGGAATCCGGGGTGGTCTCCTGATAACTCGTCTTGCCAGATATAAAGGCTTTGATCTCGGCACCTGTCATATCAGCAGCGAGGGCTGATCCGACCAGGCCGACGACGCCAGCCGTGGCGTTAAGGGCACGTGCGACGATACGCATGATCCTGGTCCTTCCTTTAGGCGGCACTATTACAGCACGGATTTCCGGCGAACGAAACTGAGTTCAAAGGTTAAGTTGCACAGCAGAACCCTTGGAGCCGTTGACGTCTCAAACGAGTCATTCGCGTATCTTACCGCCCTCGGCCGGATGACAAAACGCGACATCCAACTTGCATCAATAAGGCTGTTGGCTGGGCGTTAATGAGTACACGGCCTACAACCGTCAGGACGTGCCATTACCTCAGATCATACCTCTTCTGCGGAAAGCGTGTCGCCATAACATAACCCGGGAATCGTCACGACGCTTTCATCTCTTCTTCGCAAGCGGTCTCTAGGCTATTTGAAGGAAGGCAGGAACAGGGAGTGGCCGATGGCCATGGTGATGATCCGTTGCCCAAACACAAAGCGGGAAATATCCACTGGCATCCAGATGGACCGTGAAACGTTCCTCAGCAAACCGGTATTTTTCCGCTGTACATACTGCCCGCTCTGCCGCACCAGTCACGAATGGTTCGCAAAGGATGCGTGGGTCTGCGAGTCCAACTGAGAGTGCAATTTGCGATCGGCGGGTGGCTATGTGATTGCCCATTGTTGCCACGAAGCAGGCGCACGATTTCCCAACCCGCCTGCTGGTGTAGTTTTAGCCCTCACTAAAACTCGACTAAACAACCAGCGTGACGCGGGGGACCAGGCTCCAGCGCTGCTCCACGGGCGGCGCCGGGGTTTGACTGGGGGCTGCTAGTTGAAAGCGGGCCGCCCTGCGCGTGTTGGGAACGATCGAGACGGGCGCTGGCCGACCAGCAACCCGCACGGGCGGCTGCCGGCGAGCGTAGCTCCAAGGTCTGCTCCTGATTTCACCCAACAGAACGCAGCTGGCCTCCGTCATGGGTATGTCGGGCGTGTGACTCAGGAACCACCGCAACCCTGGACACACACTCCTCAGCGGCCGATACTCGTCCCCACATTGCCACTCTGTGAGGCTGGCAGTGCGTAAGTTCAAAACGCAGGATTATTCTCGGCGTCGGCTGCGAAGCGCCGCTCTGCGCTATGCGGCTAGTCTAGCTGGTTTTGCCATCAGTTTTTTCGTTCGACAGGCGCTTCACACCTGGTTGTTCTCTATTTCTGATCACGGGTTGGTCGTGTTCTTGCCGGCGGTCCTCCTAAGCACTTACTTTGCTGGACTTGGTCCCGGAATAGTAACCGCTCTGCTGTCCATCGCCGCTGCTGGCTATTTTGTCAGCTCACGTTACCACGAGTTGGGTATCGGTATAAATGGCCTGGTAGTGCTCTGCATCTTCACAATTAGCTGCGGTATCGGTATTGCTCTCGTTCATTCGCTTCGGCTTACAATACTCCGGCTCGACGGTGAGCGCGCCAGAGCAGAGACTTTAGCTCGTGAACGCGAGTGTGCGGAGCAGCGCATTGCCTCCGATTTGCGTGATATGACGCAGCTAAATGAACTTAGCGACCGCTTCAGCCACGAGGCGGGCGACGTTGATGGTTGTTTGAACTTGGCTCTAGACACGGCGATCCTTATCGCGCGGGGCGAAAAGGGAAACATCCAACTGTTTGATTCGGACCTAGCGGGTCTCACCATAGCGGTGCATCGTGGATTCGATGAACCGTTCCTTCGATACTTTAAGTTTGTTCGAGGTGGTGCTTCTGCCTGTGCAGCTGCGATGCGATCGGCGGCGCAGGTGATCGTCGAGGATGTGACAAGCAGCGACATCTTCGCTGGACACCCGTCACAGCAGATCCTGATAGATGCTGGAGTGCGTGCAGTCATCGCCACCCCTCTCACGGCAAGTTCAAAAGATGCGCTGGGCATGATCTCAATACATTTCAGTAAACCGTACTGCCCGAGTGAAAGAGATATTCACTTCTTGACGTTGCTGGCGCGACAAACCGCGGATTACCTGGAGCGACGGCGCGCGGCGGAAATCCAGGAAAAGTTAATGCGAGAGGTACAACATCGCAGCAACAATCAACTTGCAGTTATTCAAGCTATAGCAGGTCGCAGCTTTTCCGCCAATTACACTCTGGCGCAAGCGCGAGAAGCATTTGATGGGCGGTTGCAAGCATTGGCTCGCGCCAATCGGCAGCTTTCCCAATCAAATTGGGGCAATATCAGCCTGGCCGACGTTGTGCGACTTGAGCTTGAGCCTTTTGCTGCTCGTGTGAAGATGCAGGGCGTCGGTGTCATGCTGCAAGCTCAGCACGCGCAAAGTTTCTCACTTGCCCT
>JBPYDQ010001037.1:0-3554 GCA_051986135.1 Terriglobales bacterium
ACACGCATCAGAGTTATCCCGTCGGGCACCTGGCCACCATGTTCTGGATTGGTATTCGGCCCGATGACCTCCATTTCAATATCAGCACTCCAGGCTGGGCCAAGCACGCCTGGAGCAGCTTTTTCGCGCCGTGGAACGCAGGTGCCACCATCTTTGTGCACAACTATGACCGATTCAGTGCGGGGCGCACTCTTAGCCAGGTCGCCCGCTGCGGCGTCACTACGATGTGTGCGCCACCGACGGTGTGGCGATTATTCATCCTCGAAGACCTGAAATTATTCCCCATCAAGCTCAGAGAACTGGCCAGTGCCGGCGAGCCCCTGAATCCTGAAATCATCGAGCAGGTGCGGGCCGCTTGGAATCTCACGATTCGCGATGGATTCGGCCAGACCGAGAATGTCTTGTTGCTAGGGAATTTTCCCGGCGAAAGAGTTAAGCTGGGGGCGGTCGGACGGCCCTCGCCAGGGCACAACGTTGTCTTGCTGGATCCCGAGGGTAATGAGTCCGATGATGGGCAGATCTCTGTGAAGTGCGACCCTCGGCCCACTAGCCTGACGCCAGGTTACCTCGATGATGCCGAGCGCACCGAACAGTGTTTCGCTGGAGGTTATTACCGCACTGGCGATCTAGCTCACCGCGATCGAGACGGCTACTTCACCTACATCGGGCGCGCAGACGACGTTTTCAAGAGCTCCGACTATCGGCTCAGCCCGTTCGAACTGGAGAGCGCGCTTATCGAGCACGAGTGTGTTGCGGAAGCGGCCGTTGTCCCCAGCGCAGACGCCATCCGCTGGTTCGTCCCGAAGGCATTCATTACCCTGAGACCCGGCCTTGACCCATCTCCTGAGATGGCGCGCGAAATCTTCAAGTTCATTCGGCGTCGCCTGGCCCCCTACAAGCGTATCCGCCGCATCGAATTTTCCGAGTTGCCCAAGACTATTTCGGGCAAGATTCGGCGGGTCCAATTACGCGGCATCGAATCGAGGCCACGCCAAGACCGTCGCCCTTGCGAATTTTGGGAGCAGGATTTTCCGGATTTATAAGAGATGCAACGAAGCGGGCGCATGCTCTCTAACCGAGCTGTGGCCATTGTCAGCACAGTTGGCGATTAAATTGCGCGTAGAGATTTTAAGAGTAATCTGGCGATAACATTGAGTCTCCGACTTCGCGATCACTAGGCGACGGTTGTACGGAGCACTCGGTTCGAAAAAACTCCCTGCGCTGGCCTCTCAGGCGGTAGAATGCCCGGTTTGGAGGTGATCGATGTTCACAGCCACGACCGACCTGCTGCTCCCCACGACCATCACGGGATCCTTTCCGCGCCCTCGTTGGTTCGATGTCTGTATGTGGGGCCGACCACTCGATACGTGCATGCTCGACGTCCGCTTCCGCGAGAAGTTTCAGGATGCGATGGCGGTCGTGGTTAACGACCAAGAGCGGGCCGGGCTCGACATCCTTACGCACGGGGACTTTCACGTGGACGAGGACTTGGCAGGCCGAGCCTGGCACCACTATCCACTGCAGCGCTGGGCCGGCTTCGAAGGAGATCATTTGCAGCCTGAAGAGACAACCGCGCCCTGGCTTCACTATCCGCCCGGCACACTTCTCAATGAAATCTACAGCGGCTGGCGTTGGCCGCACGTGGTCAACAAAATTGAGCACCGTCCCCTTGATTACCCTAAGCTTTGGCGCATTGCCCAGGGAAAGACCCGCAAGCCCATCAAGTTCGGCACCTGCTGCTCGCAGGTGATGGCGCTGTTTCTCGACATCCACACCCCCAAGTACAAGGACAAGAGGGAAATCATCTGGGATATGGCCGAGGCGATGAACAAAGAATTGCTGGCCCTGCGCGATGCGGGCTGCCGATGTATCCAGATCGAGGAACCGACCTTCCACTTCATGTCGAATACCTACGGAAAGGATCATGCCGAGGTGAAGTTCATGGTCGATGCTTTTAACCGCGAGGTCGAAGGGCTCGACGATGTGGAGCTTTGGATTCACACCTGCTGGGGTAACCCGAACATGCAGCGGGTGATGGAAGACACCAGCTACGCCAATTCCATCGAAATCTATTTGGAGCGCTGCCGCGGCGACGTCTGGACGCTCGAAATGAAAGACCGTAACCAAAAGGACCTCGAACTGTTCGCGCCTTTCAAGAACGATCTGAAAAAGAAGGTCGCAATCGGAGTCGTGAGCCATCGCACGCTGCAAGCCGATCGCCCTGAAGATGTCGCGTCAGAAATCCGCAAAGCGCTGAAGTTCATCCCGCCAGAACGCCTGGTACTCTCTAGCGATTGTGGATTTGGGCGACAGGGGGCGAACCGCGAGATTGCCTTCTATAAGGCAAGCGCCATCGCCCAGGGCGCAAACATCGTACGTCGCGAGCTGGGATTACCGACTACCTACGTGCCCGCGGCCGACGCCAAACTGCAAATTGACGTCGTGCCCGGCCGCAATGTCGCGTCAAGAGCCGGGCATGTAGGAGGAGCGTAGAGAAATTGTCTCGTGTAGCGGCGGAGTGAACTAGGACTGGAGTATTTGAACCTTTCTTCCGGTACTGGGAGATTCAGAAGCTAGAAACCTGGTCGTCGTAGATAATCCCAACGTTTTTTTACCAGAAATTCGAAAAGCAATTTTCATGCTTCGGCTCACTGGGGTGGGTAGTGTAATCGTCTGCATCAACAGTTATGTGATTGCATCAATTGGCATTTCTCAAGTGCTACATGTCCGACATACAATTTCGGGCTAGCAAGAACGTCGAAGGAGCGATACAGATGTGGCACGCCATCGAGAGCGCCTTAGCAACGCTTCGCGCAGCGGAGTGGATACCGATTACCGCGGTGCGCGTCTTAATCGGTATTTTCTTCTGCATTTCCGGCGGGAACAAGCTTTTGGTGCCGGCTCGCTTCAGTATGATGGAGCAAACCTTGGCTCAGGCGCACATCCCGTTTGCACACGCCAATGCCATCTTCGTGTCGCTAGTTGAACTCGCCTTCGGCGCCGGCCTGGTGGTCGGCCTGCTCACACCCTTGTGTGCGCTCGTGCTCGCAGTCGATATGATCGTGGCGGTCGTGACCAACCGAATCCACAGCATCCAGGCGAGCGGCGTACTCGCCTGGCTCGATGACTTCCTGTACCTCCCGGAAGTTCTGTACGTGATGATTCTCGTCTGGCTGATCTTTTCAGGGCCCGGACGCTACAGCCTCGATGGGCTAATCGTGCGATGGGCTAATCGTGCGATGGGGTAGCCATTGATTGCGGAACCAAACGGTTACGAGATCGGGCTTAATCTGTTTACGCTAACTGGTTTGGGAGAGCTTCAATGGCGGCTGCTTTCGATATTCCGGCCGCTTTCAGATTTTCTCGAAGCCCGCTGCTCTATTCGGCTAGGATTGCGGCTACAAGATTGAGTGGTTGCACCTGATACCAAGGTCCAATGTTGCTCTGCTGTAGAGTGTTGCAGCCTTTCGAGGGGCGCGAACCGCGACTATAATTGAGGCAGGATTATTCAAATTGCGGACGGCAGCTCGATGGCTGAAGCGGCTATCAAACAG
>JBPYDQ010001038.1:0-2941 GCA_051986135.1 Terriglobales bacterium
GGGTGGGCGCTGTTCGCGCTGTTCTTTATCAGCGAAGACGCCGGACGGCTCCTCTACCAGGGCCGCGCCGTTCCGTGGCGCGCTTACTTCGTCGTATGGTTGACGACAGCCTACGCCTGGGCTTTGCTCGCCCCGTTTGCCTGGTGGCTGGCTCGTCGAATCCCGATTGAGCGCAGGAATTGGTGGCGCGGGATCGGATTTCACCTGCTTTTGAGCCTAGTCTTCGCACTCGTGGAAGAAATACTATTCGCTGCGATCACCCCGGTGTTTGGACTGCCCTGGTTTCCACGAAACTTTCTCGCGACCTTTCGCGCTGTGGTTCCCATCGACTTCCATTTGAATGTGATCATCTACCTGCTAATCGTCGGTATGCAACACGGCGTGGGCTACTACAGAAAGCTGTATGAGCGCGAGCAAGTGTCTGCTCAGCTTGAGGTACGCGCGAGGCAGCTAGAAACGCAACTCGTGCAGGCTAACCTGAATGCACTGAAGACGCAGCTTCATCCGCATTTCCTCTTCAACACCTTGCACGCAATCGTCGTCTTGGTGCGGCAACACAAAACAGACGAGGCGGACCAAATGCTGACTAACTTGAGCGAACTCCTTCGCCGAACGTTATCGGTTTGGCAAACACAAGAGGTGCCATTGCAGCTTGAGATAGAATTCACAAATCTCTATCTGGACATCCAGCGTGTCAGATTTCAAGACCGATTGACTGTCGAAATGTCGCTCTCACCTGTCACGCTCGGTGCTTTGGTCCCCAGTCTGTTGCTTCAACCTCTCGTCGAGAATGCAATCCGCCACGGAGTGTCCAAGACGAACGCACCCGTTCGAATTGAGCTAAAATCCAACCTACGAGACTCACTTTTGGAGATACAAGTGTGCGATGACGGCCCCGGGCTTTCCGTGGAAGGCTCTGGGAATGGACTCGGGTTGAGCAACACGCGGGCCCGTCTTCAACACCTCTACGGAGAGAAGCAATCCCTGCGCCTAGACAGTGCTGAGGGAGGAGGGACTATAGCAACCGTCTTGCTGCCATATCATCCTGCGGAAGGCACCAAATGAAGGGGTTGGAACGCCACACACTGGATTCCGGTGACAGGCGCGAGACGAAGCTCGGCTTTCGTACTCTGATCGTAGACGACGAACGTCTGGCGCGGGAGGGGATCCGGATGCTCCTCGAAAGCGACAGCGAAATCAGCTTGATTGATGAGGCGAGCAATGGAAGACGGGCGGCCGAATTGATGCGCACGGGCGGTTTTGATCTGGTCTTTCTGGACGTGCAGATGCCAGAAATGGATGGCCTCTCGGCCCTGCGGTGCGCAGATTTTGGCGGGGCCGTTATTTTCGTGACCGCTTACGACCAGTATGCGCTCGAAGCCTTCGAGGTGAACGCTGCGGATTATCTCCTAAAACCATTCACGCCCCAGCGATTCAGCCAGGCAGTCGAGCGCGCGAAAGCCCGGGTTCACAATGGTTCGCACCAAGTGGATGCTCGCCTTCTTGCAGCGCTCGAGCAGATCGTTAACCGGCCGAGGTATCTGAGTCGAATCGCGGTGCGGGGAACCGCCGCCACCACATTTGTGGCCACCAAGGATATCGATTGGCTCGAGGCCGCCGAAAACTACGTCGAATTGCACGTAGGGCCCGTCTGCCACCTGGTGGAGGTGACCATGACAGAAATCGTGAAACGGCTCGATCCCTCGTGCTTCGTCCGAATTCACCGATCCGTGATCGTGAATGCGAGGCACATTCGGGCCGTACAGCCTACCTCCCATTCGGAATACCTTTTGACTCTCACTAGTGGCACCCAGCTTCGCTCGGGTCGAACGTACAAAGCGGCTATGCAACGGTTGGTCTCAAATAAGGCCTGACGTTCGCACCTTATACACTCCAGTTCGTCCGCTCTGCCTTCCCATTCGTCAGAAAAGACTATTACCTGCCAAAGCGATTGGACCAAGCTCTGCCTGTGTGGCGCCAGCCCAAATCGGTTCAGAGGCCATGAGACTTAGAGGGTCGACAGAAGAATCTTGCAGTCACAGGCTGGCTCCTTGCCTTTACATCCTTAGTCTAATTCTATTGTTAACTCCTGCCGCTTCATCGGGCCAGACACCGTTTGATCCATCGGAATTTCAAGCGCGGCGCAAGGCGGCTCTTGAGAAAGTTCCAGATGGCATCATTCTGCTGCGCTCATTTTCGGGGTTGAAACACTGGGATGAGTCGGGTTTTCACCAGGACTCCAGTTTCTATTACTTCACGGGTCTGGCCAACGTCCACGCCACGATTCTTGTGCTGGACGGCAATCAGAAAGAGTCATGGCTATTTGTAGCGCCCCGGCGGGGCTCGTTTAGGAGCGATTTGCATGGGTTCGATTCCGTCTTCCTGGATCCAGGGCCTCCCAGCGAGGCAGAGCTGAAAATCGATCACGTCGTGTTGTGGGACGAGCTTGTTCCTTTCATCGAGTCGCGCCGCAAAAGCAACCCTAAGCTGGTACTGTACGCGGATAGCTCCGGTCAAACTGGCCGCATGTCGGGTGAGAGCAGCGTTCCGCAGGGGCTGGATCCTATGGAGAATTCTCACTGGGTGTGGTCAGACATGTTGCATCGGCATTGGCCCGATCTCGCGGTCAAAGATGCCTTCGGCATTCTCGACGATGTGCGCTCGGTGAAGAGTACGGCAGAGCAAGCCCGTTTGCGTGAAGCCGCCGCGGTAACCGAGAAGGGTTTCTGGGCTGGCGTACAGGCCATCGCTCCTGGCAGAACACAGCGGCAGGTGGAGGGCAAAGTCCTAGCTGCATGTCTGGAAGCCGGATCTGATGGCCCGTCACTATGGCCTTGGGTGCGTTCCGGGCCAAACACAATGGGTGATACGCTCTTCGAAGCATTCGCCGACTATCGCAACCTAGACCGGAAGATGCAGGCAGGAGAGGTCGTGCGAGTTG
>JBPYDQ010001039.1:0-21448 GCA_051986135.1 Terriglobales bacterium
TTCCAGGAGCCGGGGCAAAGCGCAGAGAGACGCTAAGCTGATAAGAGTCGCGCGTTTGGCGCCGACTGATTGTCCCCTAGGATCCGGGAGGTGGTGGCGTCGAATCGATCGTGCACCAGATGCTCCGTGCCACAGTGGCGCATAGAAGTCTCGGCTTCTGGCCGCTCGTCACCCCTATGCTCCGATCATCTGAACCAGATCTCTCGCGCTGAATTCACCGACGGCGGGTAACAGCAACTCGCCGCACAGACTCGATCGTCACAACTTGCTTTGGGTATAGCTGATAACGGATTCTTACCTGTGGCTCGGGTTATTCGCCGCGGTGCGCGAAGCACTCAGGAGGAGACCGCAATTGCTAGTTCCTCGGCCTCAGTAGCGGTGCACGACCTCCGGAGGCAGGCGCCGAACGCACGTTCTACTCTGTTTCCCATGTTTCTGAAACGCATTCAGCATCGAAAACGTCTGACCGTGCCAGGGACGTAGCAGGTCATGGTCGAAGAGGGTCGACAACCTCGATAAAAGGAAACCGATGGAAGTCCGTATCTCGAGTGAAAACCTTGCGGATTCCATGTTCGCGCATCAGGATAGCTGTATGAGCATCGTGAAGCAGGTTGCCAGCTAGATAAGGAAGTTCCGTGAAAACCTGCGCCGCAACATCGGTGTGCCTTTGGGTTGCAACCAAGACACTAAGGCCGGGGGAACTGAGCAGAGCTGCGACAAAATCCCATGCGGATGATATATTCCACGGTCGTCGCATGACTCGCGGGTGAGTGACTACGCGCAGGAACTCGTACAATATTGGCCAAGTCGTATACCAGGCATCCGGACGTACTCGTTGGCCATCAAGCCAATTGCGGCACGTGGCATGAAATGGCGAATCTTGGTCGGCAGCGTAAACCAACACATTAGTGTCGACAACTAGCATTACTGGTGTTCCATGGCTCGATAAAGGGCGTCCCGATCTGCGACGTCTACCAGCGTGCCACCACTGCGAAACACGGGAAGGGGAGGAACCTGCCCCGGCTTCTTCGAGGCTCGAAATAACATGCGCAGTGCGGTCTCGACCAGTTCCGACATGGTCCGTCGCTGGCGCGCTGATTCGCGCTTGAGTTGTGCCATCACAGTGTCGTCTATATTGAGAGTGGTTTTCATATGGTAAAACATATCATAGGTATGGTAATATGTCACATTCATATCGGGCGGGGCACGAGCCGCCGGCGATTCGGCTCGAGCGGTCGGCTTCGCGATCACCGCGCACATCGAACTGGCACTCAAGCGCGCTGGGGACGAAAGGCCACACCCCGCCCCCCGCACAGCCTGTGAAACAATGACTTGTTGCCGCCTGTTTCCAAGGCGGATCGAACCGTAGTTCTGAGTGGATACTAAAGGGCAAATACGGCATCTTTCGACGGCATGCCGACCGCGTTCCTATCAGAGAGAAGCGTTGCTGGCGGTTCTTGATGCCTACAAAGCCGGCAAACGCCGTGTGATCGTTTCACTGCCGACGGGCACCGGGAAAACCGTGGTGTTCGCTCATTTCCCTCGCGTTTTCAACATGAAGAAACGATTACTCGTGCTCGCGCATCGGGAGGAACTGCTGCTGCAGGCACGGGATAAGTTCAGATCTATCGACCCCGAATTGAAGGCAGAGATTGAACAAGCCGGCAACCACGCCGCTGCCGATGCCAAGGTGGTCATTGCCTCGGTTCCAACGCTGGCTCGTGGTGGCGCTCGCTTGGCGCGGTTCCAGCCGGATGAGTTTTCCATCGTGGTTGTTGATGAGGCGCACCACGCAGTCGCACCCAGTTATCGGCGCATCTTCGATCACTTCGGTTTGTTCGAACCCAACGTTTCCCGCTACCTGGTCGGGTTCACCGCCACACCCCGACGCGGCGATAAACAGGGACTCGGCGAAGTATTTGAGGAGGTCTGTTACGCGCGGGATATGCGCGAGATGATTCGGGAGCGTTACCTCTGCCCCATCACAGGTTGGCGTGTGGACACTGATTTGTCCCTGGATAACGTCAAGGTTCTACATGGTGATTTCGTCGAAAGCCAGCTCGCACGGGTAGTGAATACGCCGTTACGCAACCATCTGTTGGTAAGAGCTTATCAGGATTACTGCCCTGGAAGACGGAGTATCGTCTTCTGCGTGGATGTGGCGCACGCCCAGGAGGTGCACCGTGCGTTTGCTGAGGCCGGGATTCGAGCGGCGCCGGTCTGGGGCGAACTTTCAAGGGATCAGCGCCGCTCCACGCTAGCTGCGTTTTCGGCAGGAGAGATTGATGTCGTCACGAACTGTAATGTGTTGACGGAGGGTTTCGATGAACCGCGCGTCGATTGCGTGATCATGGCGCGGCCGACGACATCGAAGCTGCTTTACGCCCAAATGGTCGGACGCGGCACGCGACTCCATCCGGCCAAGCAGAATCTTATGGTGATTGACGTCGCTGATAACTCCAGAATGCATCAATTGCCGGGCTTGCACAGCTTATTCAATTTGCCCCTCGACATGAATCTAAAAGGGGGCAATGCGCTGGTAATCGAGCGAGAGATCGAACGTCTGAGTCGAACTCAGCCGTGGATCGATACATCCCGCCTTGCGACACCAGAACATTTGAAACTTGCTGCCGAACGTATCGAGTTCTTCAATTTCGAGCCGCCACCGGAAATACGCGCTTACACCAACAGTACCTGGCACGCCGTGCCCGGCGGGTACCGGCTTGGTCTGCCCCAGGGTGAGTGGATTTCCATCGAACCGAATCTGCTCGACACATGGGATATTCAGTTTTCCACGCCGCACGACAGCCAAAGATCGCTCGGGCGCGCCACGAGCCTGGCCGAGGCGGTTGCCTCAGCCGACCGTTTTGTTGCCATTCATCGTCCCGACGCGCGGCGGCTGGTTGAGCGCTCGGCTGGCTGGAGAAACGAACCCCCGAGCGATAAGCAAAGGCAGGCGCTTGCACGCAACAGGATCCCGGTGCCCGCAGGACTCACCCGTGGGCAGGCGGCTCAGATGATCTCCCAACTTATGTCTGCGCGAATCCTCGGGAGCTCACAAGCGCGGCATACACCTCATACAACCACGCGAATGTTGACCCACAACCCACAACACTCACCGGTGGAAGCTTTGCACCAGCCAAAAACAGGCTCCAAAATCGGCAAAACAAGATGAGGTAAAGCCTCTACCTCGGTTGCTCCTTAATCTTGTCGAGGCGTTTATGAGATGGCTTGTGGTGATTTCTAGCAACCCTTGCTTGCCCGGTGATGTCTCGTCCTTGACGAGGGACCAAGTTTGAAGTTGCAGGTGCGCTGGCTACAAGCCTGTTGTATGCTACACAGCCGGCTGGAAGGACCACCCCTGAAGAACGTCTCTCTTTCTCCTTACAGCAAGTACACAAAGGTGAACGGAACGTTACACAAAGCTCTTGCGCTGCCGATCGATCGGTGACGTTGCCGTCGCTCCCGACGACAGAATTTAAACGTCGCCCAAGTGCGGGTTCTGACGGTTCCTATTAAATCCTTCTCAAGGTGCTCCAACTAAGAGCAGGAGATCTTGTCAGCTCAAAAGCGCCCAGGGGGTTCAGGTATCTGACGATGATATCTTTTCGGTCCCCAGAGACCAGCCTTAATCAGAAAAGCCTCGAAACCCCACCGATGTTCCGATGTTCCTGTCAAAGAAAGCAGACCTTGACGAAATATGCAGATTAGCCTGTTCACAAGCGATGAATGCCAGAGGATGGAGAAATTTTATGAGGCGGCGGCTCGCGATGCAGAAAGTAGATCCCGTGAAGATCAACTGTCACAATCTTGGGTTCAACTTCGGTGCCGCACGAACCGGTGAATGGCGACACCCCCAATGAGCTACCGTCAGGACTTCAGATCTGTATGCCTAATATTGACCAGATTCACCGAATCCATGCCAATCAAAGCATCAGTCGGGAAGGGACGAAGAATCGCGATCCTCCTCGGTCGCCAGATTTTGCGCTGATGCTCGGTCTTTGGTAATTGTCTACGTCAGTGCTTTACGATGGCGGTGAACGACTTCGGGTCGAGGCTGGCGCCGCCGACCAGAGCGCCATCGATTTCCTCTTCCGACATGAGTGCCTTGGCATTGTCCGGCTTGACCGAGCCGCCGTACAGAATGCGCATGTTATTCGCGAGCTCATGGCCGAGTGTCTTGGCCACTTCGCCGCGGATAAGCAGGTGAGCTTCCGAAGCAATGGCCGGAGTCGCGGTCCTGCCGGTCCCGATAGCCCAGACCGGTTCATAAGCAATCACCAGCCGGGTGGCCTTCTTGCTCGTGATCTTGGCGAGTGCGCGGCTACATTGACGGCGCAGCACATCGTCGGTCAAACCTGCCTCGCGCTCCTCCAGCACTTCTCCAACACAAACTATGGGCGTCAATCCAGCTTCCAGTGCGACCCTCAGCTTGGCATGGACCATGTCATCTGTCTCACCGAAGTACTGCCGCCGCTCGGAATGGCCAATGATCACGTGCGTGCAGCCGACACTCACCAGCATGGTAGAGGAGATTTCGCCCGTGTAGGCGCCCTCTTTCTCCCAGTAGAGATTCTGTGCACCGATGGCGACCCTCGATCCTTTCGCAGCCTCGACTGCTCGAGGCAGGTCAACAAAGGGCGGACAGACGCAAATTTCGTCTGCTTCGTGTCCGGCGACCATGGGCAGGAAGGCATGAAAAAATTCGCGTGTCTGATCGGGAGTCTTATACATCTTCCAATTGCCAACGATCAGTTTCTTTCTCATCGTGGTCTCTTTTCGAAACGATAAGGAGAGGAAGTCTCAGGAGCGGACAGCTTTTCAGCGGCAGAGATGTAGGCGCGCAGAGTGGGCGCATCGAAAAGAACAAATCGAACTATGCTGACTTGATGGGTAGATTTAAGTGCATCAATAGCTGCCGAGACCGCGACGGGCGCAGCCTCGTTGACAGGATAGCCGTAGGCTCCGGTGGAAATGGCAGGAAATGCGATAGAAACTGCTCCGTGCTCGTCAGCCAGCCGTACCGATTCGCGATGGCAACTGGCGAGCGTATCGGCGTCACCGCGCCCGCCGCTGTAGACCGGGCCAACAGTATGAACGACATACTTGGCAGCCAATCGGCCGCCGGTTGTGATCACAGCCTTTCCTCGAGGCAGGTGTCCAATCTCAGTCACGATCTTTCTGCATTCGGCCAGGATTGCCGGGCCGCCAGCACGGTGAATAGCACCATCGACGCCTCCGCCTCCCAGCAAGGATGAGTTCGCCGCGTTGACAATCGCTTCAGTAGTTTCTTTCGTGATATCGGCAGGGCCGAGGAATTCTATAGCTTTGCCGCCGTCCAGCACCAGGCGAGCTGTGTAGTCATTCACCACCATGTCTATCGCTTGTCGGTGAGCGCTTCGACACCGGGCAGCTTCTTTCCCTCAAGAAACTCGAGTGAGGCTCCGCCCCCGGTGGAAATGTGGCTGATTTTCTCGGCGGCGCCAGCCGCTCGCACTGCAGAGACTGAATCGCCTCCGCCGACGATGCTGGTAGCACCTGCATTTTCCGCGACGGCTTTTGCAACTTTGAAGGTGCCACGCGAAAAGGGAGAGACCTCGAACACGCCCATGGGTCCATTCCATACGATAGTTCGCGCTTTGCTGATCTCCTCGGAAAACAGCTCAATGGTTTTGGGTCCTATGTCGAGCGCCATGAGATTGTCAGGAATGGACTCACCTTCGCGCACATTCTTCACGATCGCATGCATTTCTGGTTTAACCGCCGCCAGATGGTCAATAGGCAAGAGGAACTTGATGTTGCGGGTTTTGGCCTGCTGCAGAAGTTCTTTAGCGAGCTGGATTCTATCTTCTTCCACCAGCGACTTACCCACCGCGTGCCCCTGGGCTTTCAGGAACGTGTAGGCCATACCTCCGCCGATGATGAGGACGTCTACCTTGTTCATGAGGTTCTGTATAACGGCAATCTTGTCGCTGACTTTGGCACCGCCCAGAATTGCAACGAAGGGGCGTTCGGGATTGTGCAGCGCACGCCCGAGGTAGTCCAGTTCCTTCTCCATGAGCAGGCCGGCGGCAGCCTTTTGCATGAACTTGGTCATACCGACGGTGGAAGCGTGGGCTCGATGCGCCGTCCCGAAGGCATCATTAATGTAGTAGTCGGCAAGATGGGCCAGCTGCTTGGAGAAATTCTCGTCGTTTTTCTCCTCCTCTGCGTGGAAGCGCAGGTTTTCGAGCAGCAGGGTCTGGCCTTTCTCCAGTTTTCCTGTCATTTCCTCAGCTTCCAGGCCGACGCAATCAGGACAGAAACCCACGTTTTCGCCGCGCGCCAGTTCTTGATCAAGCAACATGCGCAGGCGTTCGGCTACCGGCTTGAGGCTCATCTTAGAGTTCGGTTTACCTTTGGGCCGTCCCAGGTGGGAGCCCAGAATCAGCCGAGCGCCATGGCGAAGAGCATATTCCACCGTGGGCAAGGTCTCGCGGATTCGGGTGTCATCCATAACCCGCCCCCCGTCATCGAGGGGGACGTTGAAATCGACGCGCATAAAAATGCGGTGGCCATTGAGCGAAAGATCGCGAATCGAAAGCTTGGACATCGATTGTCCTCGTGAATGTCCCGGTTGTGTACGGTGTCCGCGGAGGCCTTACGCTGAGACACCGTGACCGACGGTCATAAGTTAGAGCTCTTTGCGACCGACGTAATTAATCAGATCGCGCACGCGGCAGGAATAACCCCATTCATTGTCATACCAGGAAATGACCTTGATGCAGTTGCCGCCCACCACCCGCGTCATCGGTGCATCAACAATCGAAGAACGCGAGTCACCGCGGAAGTCCACGGAGACCAACTCGTTCTGTTCATATCCCAAGTAGCCCTTCAACGGGCCGCTTTCCGAGTTCTTCTTCATCGCGGCATTAACTTCTTCGGCGCTGGTTTTCTTCTCCACGAATGCCACCAGGTCAACCACCGATACGTTGGGGGTAGGGACCCGCATCGCAAAGCCGTCAAGCTTGCCTTTAAGCTCGGGAATCACCAGATGCAGGGCTTTGGCTGCGCCCGTCGAGGTGGGAATCATGGAAACCGCCGCCGCGCGCGCTCGCCGCAGGTCCTTGTGCGGGAAATCCAGAATCACCTGATCGTTGGTGTAGGAGTGAATCGTCGTCATGGTGCCGGCGATTATCTTGAACTCATCGTGAACTACTTTCGCGATGGGTGCCAAACAATTGGTGGTGCAGGAGGCGTTGGAAAGGATATGGTGTTTTGCCGAATCGTATTTATTTTCGTTCACACCCAGGACGATAGTGATGTCCTCATTCTTCGCGGGGGCGGAGATGATCACTTTCTTTACTGGGCCCCGCAAATGCTTCTTCGCATCTTCGGCGTTGGTGAACCTGCCCGTGGATTCGATCACGACCTGCGCTCCCACCGAAGCCCAATCGAGCTGTGCCGGATCCTTCTGCGCAAACACTCGCACCGAGTGGTCATCGACCTTGATGCAATCCTGTCCGGCAATAATTTGATGGGGGAGATTGCCCAAGATGGAGTCGTATTTCAGCAGGTGGGCGAGAGTTTTGGGATCCGTAAGGTCATTCACCGCGACGATGTCGATGTTGGGATCGTTGATTGCACTGCGATAAATGTTTCGTCCGATACGCCCGAAGCCATTGATACCTACTTTGATTGCCACGTTGCCTCCGCAATTTTATGAGAACAGAAGCCACAACAACTTAGGAATCGCCCAATTCTTGATGTTAGCAGGTGAGAAGAGCCAGCAGCAAATAACCAGGGGCTAAGCGGAGGACGAAAGGACTCGGCATTGTTCCGTATCGGGAATCTGGTCTGTAAAGATGTGTAGCAAGATTGATCCAGACTAGCCGGTTACGTGCGGGTGGTGGCTCGTCTTCGTATCCCGTTAAGCCGCGAGTCGCGTGTCGTGTACGACAAGACCAAGCGCCGGCTCGATGACGAACTTCGTGGAAGCACTCGCCCAATTTCCGGGTCTTAGCTGGTGCGACCGGTTGCGTGCGCCGTTCCGCAAAGGCTGGCATCGGCGTACTCGACGGGCGCCGAGACAAGCGTCGCGAATCTACTCCCGTTGTGGGTTCGATTCTTTCCGGGCGGAGTCTGCGCGCTACTCGCACTCCACCGCCGGGGGGACGCATTCCTCCTGCCATCGAACCCTGTTCTGCCGCTGCTCGCGATTCTTGATCTTGGCTGGCTAGTGGCACTCCTGAGCTCGACTTGAGCGCGTAAGACAGATTCGCGTTCGAGCTGCGGAAGGTTCAGCTCGATGAAAATGCTGTCTTTACTCCACAAGAAAGGGACGCATCAATAGGTATTTCGCCTTCATTATCTTGCGCGCATCGTCCGATCTTGGGGAATCAAGGATTCGGGCCGTGGCGTCAAATTCCGGGCCTGTAATCCTGCCCCGCATCGTGCAAGGTGCAATCCGTACTCGCGGGTTGGTGCGTATCCGTTTAGCCTCGCCCGATTTCGGATTAGTGAACAGGTATAGCTTATCCTCGGCTTCCGCAAACCATACTGGGGTGCGTACAGGCACTCCGGATTTGCGAAAGCTGGTTAAGGAAAGATACTTCTGTCCCTGGAACTCAGCGGGAAGCGGCATGATGCATGGTACTGCTACAGGGTGACTTCCAGATGTCCCTGTCATTGCTCGAAAGCACTCGGGTGTGTTACAAGCCAATCATGCGCAAATGGATGCGCGAGCGCATGAAGCGCCGCAAGCAGAAAACCCAATCTGCACAACCGCCGCAGGCAGCCAGCACCGAAGAGGCCCCGTTGCAGCCGGCATACTTCGACGCCGCTCGGATCCCTTCGGAGCGGACAGAGTCAGCCGGGGCCGTGCCCGAGCCGCCTCAGGTAGAAAAGCCCGCCACAGCGGCAACTGAGGTCCAAGGTGAGGCGCCAGCCGAGGTCCCGGCGCCAAAGGGTGCGCCGAGGCCCCCTGGAGCTGCGGCACCTCGCCGCCGCCGGCGCCGCGGTCGAGGTGGAAGGGGGCGTCAGCAAGGGCCGCGACCAGCAGCACCCCTTCAGCCCACGTTGATACCTTCGGCCGAACCCCCACCGCCGCAGCCATCTGGGCAGCCCGCAGCTTTGGTACCGGCCACTCCGCCCGTCTCCAAGGTTGCCAGGGGCATCGTCGTCTTAGCGATCGGACTGCCTGGGTCGGGCAAAAGTTCGTGGTTGAAACGGCACAATATCCGTGCTCTCTCTAGCGATCTGCTCCGCGAAATGCTTTTCGATGACACTACCGAGCAACGTTATCAGGACCTGGTCTTCTCGAATCTGCGCTCCATGTTGAAAGCCCGGATGATTGCCCGGCGTCCCTTGAATTATGTCGATGCCACCAATCTCTCACCCCACGACCGGCGCACCTGGATCAAGCTGGCGCGCGATTACGGATACGATGTGCACGCCGTCTTCTTCGATGTACCCCTGGAAGTGTGCAGGGAGCGCAACCAGCGGCGTCATCGCGTGGTTCCGGAAGATGCCATGCGGCGCATGGCGGCAAAGTTACGGCCACCGAGCTTCGAGGAAGGTTTCTCTAAAATCACCGTGGTTCGCGTGAAGCAGAAAGAGGCTGCGAGTTAAGCCTCGCGGGGTGTGAGCTGATGTGCCATTCTGTCTGGCGAGCACGGGCGAAGCGAACACGATTGCATCATGTCTTCAGGTACGGCAACAATTCCTTAAATGCCGGGCTGCTTGAGCGCTGCAGCAGTTCATACATCATCATCTCCGTAGAAGAGATTATTGCGCCGGCAGCTCGCATACGCTCCAGGCCTATCTTCCAATTCCATTCTGTCCGCGAGCTGACCGCGTCGGAAGCTACGTGCACCAGGTAGCCTTCGCGCAACGCGCCCAATGCGGTCTGCATAACGCAGATGTGGCTCTCCATGCCGCATAGCAAAACCGTATTTCGGTGCCCCTGAAGACGTTTCAGCTGCGAGCAAAAGCGATCGCTGCCGAAACAAGAGAACTCCAGCTTGTCGATGGGCTCCTGCTGTGGCAACAGGGAAGCGATCTCGGGGACGGTGTTGCCGAGTCCTTTGACATATTGCGTGGTTGCCAGAACTGGGAAGTTCAGAATGTGAGCGAGACGGATCAACAGCTGGGAATTGCGCAGCAGGCGCTCTTTTTCGAAGATTGGCGGCAGAAGTTTTTCCTGGATATCTACAACGACCAGAGCGCACTGGTCCACTTCCAGCGCCTTCCGTGCGACCTCCGCATAATCATCGAACTCGGTAATGTTGCCGACTGTAGCAAGCATGAGCGCTCCCCCTTTAAGAATACTGCACTCGAGAGCATTCTAGCTCCTTTAGCCATCTGTCGGGAGGTGGGAAGGATATCGAGAGGATAAACATTCACCAGTCGGACTTCGGTGACATCTGAGATCGCCCGCCCATTTTCGAGAATCGCGTCCAGGGATTTGGAGATTGGGACGCGTGTCTAATGTCTCAGAGCAGCGATCAGCCGCCCCCGGGAGGTTCTCGGGGCAAGGAGCTTGCTTGATTCTGGAGGGAAACGATTTTACGGTGGCTGCTGATACACCTGGTCGCAGCCTCAATCACTCTGCGGTTAGTAATCCGATCCTGGTGGTTACCCTGGCGCGCGCAAACCCCCAACCGGTTGGTCGGCCTCGTGCGCCGAGCTGGCGGAGCGTTGTAGTTATCTTCCTCAGGCTCCCTTTGCTGGTTGTTGACCGAATCAATGGGTGAGTGCCGGTCGGAGCAGAGACACCGGTGCACCCGACAGAGCCGGTTAGAGGATGCGCCGCAAAGAGGAATCGCGCGCGGGTCGCGATTCGGGTGGACCATCCCCTGTCCGCTGCCGGTGCCGCCAAGAAACTGCTGGAGACAGAACCAGGGCGTTATCGCTGCCTTAGGAAACGGCCGCCGGCGAAGTTTCTTCCGCTCTGAAACTGGAAGTGGTTGGCTTTGATTTCGGCAGTCCGCTGCTGAACGGCCTGGATGCCGGACAGCAGGTTACGCACCAATTGCTGCGATCCTGTGAAACGGGTCTTTCTGTCGATGAACCCGCGTGCGACTCTGACGACGGAAGGTTTCACCTTTCGATTCTTGCTCGAGACCGCTGCCGCTTCTGAGTCCTCGTCAGCTTTTCGCGGGGTTCTCCGGGGGAATTTATCAAAAAATCGGAAGTTGCTCATGCGACAAGGACAAGCAAGTGGCTGAAGAAGTAAATGGCCTGCCCAGGGTGGCAAGGGTATTGCATTCGCTGCGGGAAGAGAAGAGAAGTTAAATGAAAGGGCGGCGAGAGCTCTGCATCTGGCAACTGGGACACAATTCCAGCCTGGCCGACCACCGGGGGAGAAACTTGCCTAGATAATTCGTCTAGGTCCGAGGGCGCGCTCGTTGAGTCGTATGCATTCCGGGTTATGTTCTTAAAGGAGACTCATCCGCTGAGAGAGGAAGACTGCCGATAACGCGCGTACCTTCGCCTGGGGAAGATTGGACGGCGAGCTCTCCTCCCAGAAGCCGGAGACGCTCTCGCATTGTTAACATACCAAGACCTTGACCGGACTTAGCAGTTTCGAATCCAACGCCCGAATCGCGAACTTCGAGCCGTAGCCTGCGTTCGTGCGCCTCCAAGCGAATCGTTACCTGAGGGGCTTTTCCATGCTTGACTGCATTATTAAGGGCTTCTTGCGCTACTCTGAACATGCAGAGAGCGGCGTCATAGGAAATGCCAGGTATGTCATGCGTTTGTAGGTCGACAGCAATGTGGTACTGACGTTCTGCTCTGTGGGACAAGCCTTCCAGCGCTGCCACCAACCCGAGATGCTGCAAAATGGAGGAATGGAGCTGGTGCGACAGTTCGTGGACAGCCGTCGCGAGTTCCTCGGCTTGCTGCGAGAGTTCGGAGATTTGAGCGTGCGTGGCCGACATATCGGCGGGCACATCTTTGCCAATTTGCGAAAGGCTGATCAGGAAGAACGAGAGTCTTTGGCCAATGTCGTCGTGCAACTCCTGACTAAGAAGTCGGCGCTCGGTTTCCTGTCCTTGGATGAGTCCGGCGGAGAGGCGTTGCAGTTCCGCGTCGCATTGCTGTAGCTGAGTCTCCAGAGTCTTGCGATTCGTAATGTCCTGCAGCATCACGATCACGACAGGAGGAGAACCGGAGTCGGTCCTCAGCAGAGAAACCGTCTGATGTGTCCAAATTACCTCGCCATTTCTTCGTTGGAAGCGTTTGTCAAGTCGGTACTCGGAAATCAGCCCCGAGCAAAGTTTCTGAAAGAGCCCCAAATCCTGACTCGAAACTTCAATTCCCAACTGCCAATCATTCTTGTCGAGCAATTCCGCTTCCGAATAGCCTAGAATCGAGCACAGAGTCGGATTGGCAAACAATATCTGCCGGTCAAGATTTTCCAGAGCGATGCCGACAGGTGCTTGCATGACCAGGCCTTCGAACCTTTGTTGGTAGTCAGTCTTGACAGTTTCTACCGATCTTCGTTCTAAGGCGGCAGCAAGAATATCGGCGAGCACGGCAAACTGACTGCGAAAATCATTAATGAGATTGGAGTTCGCCGGGAACACGACTGCCAAGACACCGCTGGTTGTGGTACCGCAAGTTGAGGGTATAAGCAGTGAGGGATTGCCCAGAACCCCTTTGAAAAATGTCCTGTCAAGCTTCTCACGCGGAGGGAGATCCTGCAGTCGGTGAAGAATGACAGTTTCGCCAAGGACGAGCCGCCCGGCGGTGTAGGGTATTTGGTCAAACGCCACAACCATGGGACTCGGTTGGCCAACGCGAGCGGCGCTTGAGTACTGGTGGATAAGCGTTGACCTGCCGCGGCGATACCAGACGATTCGCTCGGCTCCTGTCACCTCCAGAACAATGCGAAGGGTCTTCTCAATTTCGTTTTCGAGCCCCTCCGCATAGTTAAATGCGAGGCGCTTGGAAATTCCGGACAGCGATTGCTCCAAAAGCTGCTGGCGATGATAGGTGGTCTGGGTACGCCGCAATGAGTCCTCTACCGATTGTCGTTCGGTCAATACCGCGGCCAGCAGTATCAGGGGCACGGCCAGTGTGCAAAGAAGCACTTGCAGAAACGTAACGTTCATGGCCATCGAGGACGACGCAAATGGACCGCGACCGTGTAACGCGCTCGATAGGGCGATCAACGAGATAGCGAGAAACGATGAACTGACTCCACCTACCCCAAAACGCAAAGTTGCCCAAAGCAGCAGGGGCAACGGAACATATATCAGAGCAGCTATATTGTGTTGTAGAGGCATTCGGTCGAATACCACAACGCTTGTCAAAGCTATTGCACACCACAACAGTATCGCCTCAATATCTCTATGCCGGCTCTTGGAAGCGAGCGATAGGAAGCGCTTAGAACCTAATGTGATGAGAGCTGGGGCCAACGTCAATTCGGCGAGAACGGTCGCAAATAGCCACGTCTTCCATAGCCACCAGTAGCTTCCCGTTGGCCACATCGCTTTTGCGACGGCGGCATCCGCAAATGACGTTACCAGGGGAGCGAGTATAACCCCAAAGACCAGGAATACATTCACTCCGCGCACAGTCTGGAAGAGAGATTGACGGTTGGAAAAGGTGGTAATCAAAGCCGCGCCTAGGAGGGCACCGCCCGTGTTGGCAATCAGGGAGGCTAAGGAAACCGCCGCTGGAACTCCGGCACGCATTTGTCCGAGAATGTGAGCGGGAGCGACCATAAGCAGCAAGATCCACCACCTGCGCCGCGGGGTCAAGACGAGAGCGGCAATAAGAACAGCCAGGGAAGGCCAGAAAGTAGCGACTGGCTGTTGAGCCGGAGTCAGCGCGAAACCGACCATCACCGCGAGATAGTAGCCCACCGAAACGGCTGACGAAACCAGCACCGTACCGAGTGGGCGGCGGACGTTGAAAACCGACACAGGAGGTCGTGGGCGAATAGTCGGGAGATCGGATTCGAGGTCTCGAACCGGGGATGAGGAACTCATAGAGCTGTCGTCCCTTCTACAGCGAGGGACCTGGCAGGCAGGTACACCGATAACGAATCCGCTAAGACCACGATATGTGTATCAATTCGAGAGAGGGGTGTCGCGCACTGAAAAACTGGAGGTGAAATGGTTCAACTCCCTTTGACCGGGTCGCAGGATGAAAGCAACATTGG
The DNA here is from genome assembly GCA_051986135.1 of Terriglobales bacterium. GTDB lineage: Bacteria > Acidobacteriota > Terriglobia > Terriglobales > Acidobacteriaceae > Gp1-AA122. The sequence goes on from JBPYDQ010001039.1 coordinate 14,153, forward strand.
CTCTCCGGATTAGTGGCTAAGCTTGATTATGCTGCCAGTAGCTCGGCCGGCTCAAACATTACCGAGATCAGCAACTGTGACGTCACTGCTCGCCACCCGTGGTTGGCAGGCGAATGAGGGTGAGCACTAAGGAGACGCTAAGATATGCTCCTTTATTGCAAATCTAACCAGGTCAGAATTTGTCTTCAACCCGAAATCATCCATGATGCGATATTTGTGAAAAGCGACCGTCCGCGTAGCGACACGCAAGATTGCAGCGACTTCCTTCATGGTGCGCCCTTCAGCCAATAGCTGCAGAACCTCTCGTTGACGCGGAGTCAATACCTTCCTGTGATCTATGTCGGAATGACGGATAAATTCTTCGCGCAGGTAATTCTCAATCTTCGGTGTTACATAAGAATGGCGTTTGAGAACCTCGCGGATCGCTGTAACCAGTTCATATCCGGCTGATTTCTTCAGCAAATAGCCCGCTGCCCAGTGGCCAACCGCCTCGGATGCCAGCTTGTACTCTTCACTCATGGTGACCACAACGATCTGGGTATTGGGTAGAAGGTTCTTAAGTTGCTGCCCGGCGCTCATGCCGCTGAGTAGGGGCATGCCAAGGTCGAGAACTATTACATCGGGTTTCAGTTGCTGAGCGACCTGCAGCAGAGTACGGCCATCCGTCACAGTTCCTATTACTTCGAACTCGGGTTGGAGTAGCTTCTTAAACGCCTCGGCCACCAAAGTGTGATCATCCGCGAGCAATATCCGGGCCTTCCCCATAGTCATCTCCACCCAAACCTGCTCTGCTCGGTGCGAAAGTGAGCAAGAAATGGTTTCTGCTTATCTGAAACAAAGACGCTCACTCTCTCTTCAGCAACACTATAGGTGGGCAAGAAAGTACGCACAACTGGTACTTTTACCAGAATAATAACAGTAGATTGACATGGTTGATTGCTCGAATAGCATCCTTTGACAGGTTAAATTGGTGGCGACTTACAGGTGAGATGATCGTTTCCGGACCACGGAAGCCTAAAACCGAATCAGAGTAGTTTTGGGATAAGCCAAGCTGGGCATTCGGTCCAGAATAGAGCGACGCCGGTGCCGGTTCTCGCGTTTTATATGTTTGATCCACAAAGTGAGCTGTGGGGGAACCACACGCGATTGCCTTCGGTCGCACGGCGCGCTCTTGTAGAGCGGAGCTGGAAAAACCCGTTTTGCGCTTAAGTGATAGACCACAAGCCAAGTGCGATCTAAGGATCTAGTACTCCCCCGCGCCGATCTCTTCTACTCGTCGCGGTGAGCTGGCCGTAAGCATCTCAAAACCAGAAAAGCGATGAACACATTGCGGAACAAGGCCATCTTGTTGGCCGCACTTCGTAAGCACCAACACTCACCATCTCCTCAACTCCGGCCAGCTTAGCCAACTCGTGATTAGATTGTCTCGCCTGTTGAGGCTGTCGCTCTGTACCTGTTCAACTCTCATCCACTCCCGTGGCACAAACCTCTCAGCGCGCTTTACCCAACTCTGGCGATGCGCTAAGCATTTCGCGAACCGAGGAAAGGAGTTGTTCAGGGTGTACAGGTTTTTGCAGTAGACGTTCGTCGCGCTGAAGACGGTGAGACTGTTTTTTCCCGTCGACATATCCGGTGATGTACATGATTTTGATCCCAGGACGTATGGCGCGTATCTTCTGGGCCACGTCGTATCCCGAGAGTCCGGGCATAATCAGGTCCGTCAATACCAGATCGATGCGCGTGGGGGAGCGATTAGCGACACGAAGGGCCTGTTCGCCATCTTCGGCTTCCAACACCTGATAGTGGTTGTCTTGAAGGATCCTGCTCAACAAATCACGCAAGTCGGCTTCGTCCTCCACCAGCAGAATGGTAATCTCATTCTGCTCCGGGCGCCGGGGATAAGTTATGCCGGGTTCGACTAATGCAAGCTGCGGAGCGCGCGGCAGATAAATTTCGAACTCTGTGCCTTGCCCGAGTTCGCTCTTCACAGCGACCTTGCCACCGGATTGGCCGATGATGCCATAAACCGTCGAGAGGCCCAGGCCGGTGCCCACGCCGGCGGATTTTGTGGTGAAGAAGGGATCAAAAATGCGGGCCTTTGTTGCTGCGCTCATGCCTACTCCGGTATCGGAGAAACGAAGCAACACACCAGACTCCTTGCTGTTCTCGGTTGAGATCGTCAGAGTTCCACCATTGGGCATGGCATCGCGAGCATTTACCACGAGATTCAGGAACACCTGTTCGAGCTGTCCGCGATCGCCCTGCACGGGTAAGATTTGCTGGCAAAGCTGGAGGCGTAGCTTAATGTTCTTTCCCAGAGCGTCCTGCACCAGGCTGGACAAGTCTTCGAGGATCACGTTCAGATCAAGCACTTCGGCATTAAAGCGTTGTTTTCTTCCAAAAGCTAACAACTTCTTGATCATGTCACTGGCCCGTTCGCTAGCTTTCAGAATCTGAATTGTGTTCTCTTGGTTCGCATCTTCGGGTTGGAGTCTGGCTTTGATTAACATGGCATGGCCAATAACGATGTTGAGGAGATTATTAAGGTCATGTGCCAAGCCGCTTGCAAGCTGGCCGATTGCTTCCAGCTTCTGGGCCTGCCGTAGTTGATCCTCCAATTCCCAGTTGCGCCGTTGAGAGTTTCGCAGCTCGGTGGCGTCAAGGGCAAAGGCAATGCCATCCCCCCTCGGGGCGCCCAACAGTGCTTCCCCAACTATGACCGGAACACGCACCTTATCTTTGCGGAGATACTCCTTTTCAATCGTGACATGCTTTTCACCAGCGGCAAGTCGCCTGCGCGCGAGACGATCCTGCACCTTCCATTCTGCCGGGGTAATTAGGTGCCAGTTCAGCCGACCTGCGCGCAGCTCTTCCCGAGTGTATCCAACTAGTTGCAGGAAAGCGTCATTGGCGTCGGTTATCTCTCCCGACTCTTGCCAGTAACAGATCGCAATCAAGTTAGATTCCGACAGCCGTTTGAGGCGAACTTCAGTGGTGCGGCGCGATTCTATCTCCTCCCGCTCGCGGGCTCGGAGGAAGGCGTACAAGATTGGGGCAGTGACGAAAATGTACAGAAAACACTTGATGCTATCAATACTCCAGATCTCCGCTGGGGCGTGGATGGTGACATGCAATACTGCCTCTGCAACCAATACCCAGAATATTGACCAAATGACAAAACCGATTACAATTTTGACGGAAGAGAAACGAAATTGCGATCGCATGCTCATAGGTGACTCGGCACACTCAGGTCCAGAGAGGGCTCGACGAATTCGAGCGGCGGCATTACGACCTGGTTAGTCAGTTGCCGGCCGCTGTCGATGCGGGCTCCGGTAAACCCTCTTCTCTATCCGCGTACCTTCTTCTATATTTCTTCTGTAGCCGGACCTGCCAGTAGAAGAAGTTCTCCCTTTGTTGACCTGAGAACTACGGAAGGCCGCAGCTCAGCGGCGAGATCACTGAACGAATGAACTCAATCAAATAAAAGGCGCGAGTATCCATCGCCTTGAGCAAAACCTTGCTCTTGTTGAATATCAACCAAAGCCAGCCGACCGTAGAAGCTGGGTGTTCCTTCCCCGCAAAAATTCGGATTGGCTAATGATTAAGGTCAAAGTGTAATGGCGACGCGCGACTCTCAGATTTGCTGTTGTTTCGCCGGTTTCCGGCAAATCGCCGATCCGAACTGATCGCTCAAACTCTTGACGGACCGGGTTGCCTATGAAGTCTTATCTCGCAGAAATGGTGGGAACCTTCGTGCTCGTATTCTGCGGCGTGGGAAGCGCGGTGTTTTCTGGGGAAAGAATTGGAGTCGTCGGCGTATCGCTCGCCTTTGGATTTGCACTCCTGGTCATGGTGTACACCATAGGCCCGATCTCCGGATGCCACATCAATCCCGCGGTAACTTTAGGATTGTTGCTTCATCGAAGAATCTCAGCAAGGCTGGCGGCAGGCTACGTCTTTGCCCAGATTCTTGGTGCGATTATCGCGGCGAGTTGTATTTTGCTTATCGCGAAAGGGGCTCCCGGCGGTTACAATCCCAGAATTGCAGGCCTGGGCGCAAATGGTTTCGGCCTACACTCCCCTGGGCACCACTCACTGCTGTCTGCCCTCGTTACAGAATTGATCCTTACTTTCTTTCTAGTATTTACTGTACTGGGCGCCACGGCCGTCAAGGCGTTCGCTGGCTTCGCCGGAATTGCCATTGGTTTAGCACTCACCCTGGTGAACTTGGTGGGAATTCCGATTACCAACGCATCCGCAAATCCGGCACGCAGCATCGGTCCTGCATTGTTGGTAGGGGGGTGGGCCCTGCAACAGCTCTGGCTGTTCATTTTGGCTCCGCTACTAGGGGCGGCACTTGCCGCAGCCGCTTATGGGGCGGTGAGTGTGACCGCGAGCGTGACCACGCTATCGGAAGTTGACCGCCTTCTGTCAAACCGGGAAATAGGACGCGAGAAGCGCCGAAAAGCGGCATAGACGGCATATCTTGGGCTCTGCCTGCAATCAAGAATCGATTGAACCTATGCTTGGTAGCATGGCCGAGAGGCTTCGGATCCAGGTAGAATATGCTGCAATCCAGGTAGAATATGCAAAGACTCTGAAACCACAGCCACTTTCCCCGCCCATCTACCATTCAAACTGTAGGACGAAACAGCCGCTTCGCTTGCAATTATTGCATCCTATTGGGCTGTGCGACGCCTTATCTGCTTGGTCGGCTGACGGGGAGTCTGGCCCCAGGGTTGCTCAAAAGGCGTAGGTCTTCAGTATGCTAAGACAGGCACTCACATCTGCGGGATTGTTCCTCATCCTCCTCCTCAGCACTCCTTTAATGGCCCAGCGGGTACAGGGGGTAATGGCCCAGCGGGTACAGGAGGCGGTGCCTGTCGAGCCGCCGCTCGCCTCCATAGTCCAAGGCATGCAGCGAGCTGAGGCAAACCTTCAGAGGCAGGCTCCCTACCAAGTGCTTCGCGAATACAATCTGTTCAGCGGAAACAACGCCACGCCCAACTCGCATGTGCTTGCCAGGGTGAACTTCAGGCCAGAGCAGGGCAAGGATTACAGAATTGAGGACCAGTCCGGCAGCAGACGCGGGGAGCAAGTTGTAAGACGTATTTTGGACCACGAGGTGGAGCAATCGACTCGGCCAGTTGAAGCGCAAGCCGGCGCACTCACAGAAGGCAACTACGACTTCGACTACATTTCCCAGACAGTCTTGGATGGTCATCCCTGTTACCTCTTGCGGGTGAAGCCCAAGCGAAGGGACAAGAACCTGATAGTAGGGGAAGTGTGGGTGGACCAGACTTCGTTTCTGGTGCGACATATCGAAGGCGAGATGGTGAAGACCCCTTCGTGGTGGCTCAAACAGGTTCTGTTGAAGGTAACCTTCAACGAGATGCAGGGAGCTTGGCTCGAGACTGATGTTGAGGCTTCGGCAGATGCACGGCTGGTGGGGCGGCAAAGCCTGAATTCGCACGCTCTTGCATGTCAAAGGCCGAATATCGTGGCTGCGACCACGATGCCACCGGTCGCGCCACAAAGTTCACATAAGAAACAGCAGATTAATCGCGTTCCAGCCGAAGTTCTTTTCGATTTAACCCACAGGCTGCCTTAAGTCCACAAAAACCCGCGGATGCTCTCCCCCCGGCAGCTGTGCGCCAAGCTCACCGAAATCGGCCCGGCGGTGTAGCTTAGCTGCCTGCGCATGAGATGGGTTCCCAGCCTTTGCCACATACGCTGTTGCAGCGTAGGCCGCAGCTACTCGGAACAACGCTTCGAATCACCCGAGCTTGAAGGCCCCGCGAATTCTTATTTCCTGAAATGATTAAGAATGGCCTCCGCCTGAGTGCGGCTAACGACGGCTGATAGGGCAGCGGCGTCGGCCTGCTTAACGGCTTCGAGACTTCCGAAATGTTCGAGCAGTCGCCGGGTGGTGTAGTGACCGACGCCGGGGACATCGAGTAGTTCGGTCGTGCGGTCTCGCATTTGGCGGCGCTTGCGATGGAAGGTGACCGCGAAGCGGTGTGCCTCGTCGCGGATCAGTTGCGCCAGGTGAAGCACGGGCGAATGGTGATCGAGCACCACCGGTTCGTTTTCCTGGCCGTAGACGTAGATAATTTCTTCGCGTTTGGCAATGGCAGCCAGGGGCTGATTGATGATTTCCAGCGAGTCGAGCGCCTGAGCGGCAGCGTGTAATTGCCCGAGTCCGCCGTCGATCAGGACCAGGCTCGGCATTCTCTTCTTTTCATCTGAAATGCGCTTGTAGCGGCGCGTGACCACCTCGCGCATGGAGGCGAAATCGTCCACGCCGGCTACGCTCTTGATAATGAATTTGCGGTAGTCGGATTTCTTCATCTCGCCGTCTTCCCAGACAACCATGGAGGCGACTGTTTCGGCACCCTGAATATGCGAGATATCGAAACATTCAATTCGCCGTGGCAGCTCCGGAAGCAGGAGCGCCTCCTGCAGCGCTTCTTGAATGGCGCGCTGGCTGGGCTTCATCACGCGGAAGCGTTGGTCAAAAGACTGCTTGGCGTTATTGCCGGCAAGATCGATGAGCGATCGCTTCTCGCCACGCTGCGGCACGAGCAGATGAACGCGTGCAGAGCGGCCACCTTGAGCCGCAATCTGGTCCGACAACAGTTCTTCCAGCATCTCGCGATCTTCGAAGTTCACGGGGATGTACACGTCGCGAGGCACATATGGTTGGCCGATGTAAAGCTGTTTCAACAAGGCCGAGAAGAACTCACCGGGGTCGAATGCGTCGCTGCTGCCGAGGTGGGAAAGGGAGGCTGGCAAGCCGGAGGGCGGGACGCTGGCCGTACCGCCGGCAAAATTGGGCAAGTCTTCCCAGAAGAATTCCCGGCGATCAAGAATCTTTCCGCCTCGCATATGAAACAGATTTACCGCCAGCATGAGATTCTCATAGTGGAAGCCAAAAACGTCGGCATCATCACTGTCGGTAGAGGCGATGCGCTGTTTTTCCTGCAGTTGTTCGACGGTGGAGATTAGATCTCGGTACTTGGCGGCGCGCTCATATTCTTGGTTTTCCGCTGCCTTCTGCATGCGCTCGCGAAGTGAGCGGGACAGATCGGTCGGCCGCCCTTCGAGAAACAGCTTCACATCGCGGACTGCCTCCAGGTACACCTCGGCCGTGGTCAGACCTGCTACGCACGGCCCCAGGCATCGCCTTATATAAAACTGCAGGCAGGGACGAGGGTGAGTGCGATTCAGGTCGACCTGGCATGAAGGAATCAGAAAATGCCGGTGAATGAGATCAACAATACGGTAGGCGAGGTT
>JBPYDQ010001040.1:0-8473 GCA_051986135.1 Terriglobales bacterium
TGCTACTGCAACATGGCTCACTGCCAGGCTGAGGTAGATATGATTGCTTGCTTTATTCACCTAGCCTCCCGCTCGGGAATTGTGCAGCGGCCTAGGGAAGCTCACAGGTGACTAAAGAAAATGGCAAACCGCAATCGAAGCCCCCCGGGTGACCTCACCCGCGATGTTCACATGTTTTCCACTAGCAGGCAGGCTGCGGGGGTGAATCCCGAGGACCGGGTAGAGTTGGCGGCTTAATCTGACTGCTCCTAAGCACGGCCACTATTACACCGGGATTACACCGGCGTCGATACCAACTCCACATCGATCTTTTTGGCCGTGCGGTCCAGCTTGGTGATACGAAAACTGCGAATCTGTCCCGCCTGAACCCCCTGTAGCTTCGACGGCTGCGCGATAGCGCCGCCCTTCCAACGCGCTTCGAGCATGGAACTCAGGGATGCCAGGTCCTTCTTGGCCAAGACGAACTGATGGGCATCGTCCTGCTGTTGGCCCTCCCCCTCCGGGATAAGGCACGCCGCCTGGATTCCTTCGCCGAGCTGAACCTGAGCCGCGGTGCCGGAAACCTCGACCACCCGTCCGCTGACGACATCACCTTCTTTGTGCTCGGCCACATATTCGTCAATGCTGGTTGGCACCAGTTGCTTGATGCCAAGCTTCAGGCGACGCTTCTCGGGATTAATTTCGAGCACCTGTGCTCTTATAACCTGACCGACCCTCAGCACATCCTGCGGGTGGTGAATGCGCTTCTCGGCGCTAATGTCGCTTACATGAATCATGCCTTCAATCCCCTCGCCCACCTCGACAAATGCGCCAAAGCTGGTAAGACTCATGACTGGTCCTTCGACGACCGAGCCGACGGCAAACCTGCGCTCAGCACCCGCCCACGGGTCGCCAAGCGCCTGCTTCAATCCCAGCGACATGCGGTGCTCCTCCGCGTTGATGCTGAGGATCACAGCCTCCACCGTGTCGCCCGGTTTCACCAGATCGCTGGGCTTTCGTACTCTCTTGACCCATGACATTTCCGACACATGGATCAGTCCCTCCACGCCTGGCGCGAGTTCCACGAAAGCTCCAAAATCGGTGACCCGGGTGACAGTACCATTGACGCGTTCGCCCACCTTGTATTTGCCCGGTACCGAATGCCACGGATGCGGCGCGAGCTGCTTCATTCCGATGGAAATGCGCCTCTTCTGGGGATCAATCTTCAAGATCTTGGCTTCAATCAATTGGCCGACCGAGAGCACGCTGGCAGAATTCTCGATCCGGCTCCAGGAAATGTCACCGACATGCAGCAGCGCGTCTACGCCGCCAATGTCAACAAAGGCTCCATAATCGGCCAGGCTGCGTACAGTGCCCGTCACCGTGTCGCCTTCTTTGAGTTGGGAGTAGCGCTTCTCCTTTGCCGCTTGCTCATCCTCCTCGGCGACTACGCGGCGATCGACGACGACGTCCTCTTCGACCGCATCCAGCTTTATGATGCGGCAGCGAATTTCCTGTTCGACCAGGCTCTCGAGCTCAGAGGCATCGCGGGCACCGCTGCGGGACGCCGGCATAAATGCGCGCACTCCTATGTCAACGCTCAAGCCACCTTTCACGGTGCCGGTAACCGTTCCGAGGATGGTCGTCTTCTCGGCAAAGGCTCGCTCCAGGGTGGCCCAGTCGGTTAGACGCGTCACCCGCCCGCGGCTGAGTAGGTAATAACCATCAGGATCGCGTCCTTTTATGGTGACCTGTAGCTTGTCTCCCGGCTTTACCGGCTCGCTATCGCTGGCAAAGTCGGAAAGCGGCAGGATACCTTCGGTCTTGAAGCCGACGTCAACCAGCACGGAGTCTGCTGTTACGGACACTACTGTGCCCTGGCGGGCGCCTTCGCTGCGCTTGACCGGTTGGTCCCGCTCGAATTGTGAAAGAATGTTGCCGAACGATTCGTTCGGTTGACTGCTGCTCGATTCTGGAGTTGTGGGATGGGGCATATCTGGTTTACAGCCTGGTGGAGGTGCATCCCTAGGATAACATTCACGCCCGGACAAAATTTGCACAAAAGAAGTCCGCGCCGCCATCCTGAGACCCATGCCGGAACTGCCCGATATCGCCGCTTACATCAGCGCCCTTGGACCCCGATTACTCGGTCAGCCACTTGAGCACGTCCGCCTTGCCAGTCCTTTTCTACTTCGAACTGTGCAGCCGCCAATCACTAAAGTAGAAGGATCGGTGGCGCGCGAGCTTAGGCGAGTAGGCAAGCGAATCGCCATTAGGTTCGAGAATGATCTCTGGCTGGTGCTGCACTTGATGATTGCCGGCCGGCTGCACTGGCGACCCGCTCAAGCCAAACTTGCGGGAAGGCAAAACCTGGCAGCCTTCGACTTTCCTGACGGCTCGCTGGTCCTGAGCGAAGCCGGCTCGAGACGGCGGGCGTCGCTGCACGTCGTCCAAGGCGAGGCCGGTCTGGAATCCATGGATCCGGGAGGAATCGAGGTTCTCTCCAGCGATCTTGACTCGTTTCGAACCGCACTGACGGCGGAGAACCGCACCCTCAAGCGGGCGCTGACCGACCCGCGTCTCGTCAGTGGGATCGGCAATGCCTACTCGGACGAGATCCTGCACGCCGCTCAACTGTCACCAATTGCCCTGACTGGCAAGCTGAAGCCGGAGGAGTGGGAGCGGCTATTCGTGGCAACGCTCCGCACGCTTGACTTTTGGATAGAACGCCTCAAGGCCGAAGCTGCGACCGGGTTTCCTGAAAAGGTCACCGCATTCCGTGAAGGTATGGCGGTTCACGGACGCTATGGCCAGCCATGTCCCAGGTGCGGCGACAAGGTTTTGCGGATTCGCTATGCCGATAACGAAACCAACTACTGCGCCCGATGTCAGACCGGCGGCAAAGTTCTTGCCGATCGTAGCCTGTCTCGATTGCTGGGGAGCGACTGGCCGCGCACTCTGGACGAACTGGAGGCGCTGAAGCGCCGGTAATAGAATCATAGAGTGCGTGAAGCTGAGTTTAAGATCACTTTGTTTGTCTGGTATAGTTTCCTCCCTCGGAGGTGCAGCCATGCCCAGGAACGTGCGTTGTGGGCTGATTCAGGCTAGTAATGTGCTGGGCTCGGACCGGCCCCTGGCTACTGTCAAGAAAGCGATGATCGAGAAGCATCTCAAGCTGATCGAAGAAGCCGCCAAAAGAAAAGTTAAGATTCTTTGCCTCCAGGAATTGTTCTATGGTCCTTATTTCTGCGCTGAGCAGGAGGCGCGCTGGTACGAACTGACCGAGGCGGTTCCGAATGGGCCCACGGTCAAGTTGATGCAGAAGATCGCCGCCAAACATCACATGGTGATGGTTGTTCCGGTATACGAGGAGCACATGCCGGGGGTGTACTTCAATACGGCGGCAGTGATCGACGCCGACGGAACCTACCTGGGAAAATATCGCAAGCACCACATCCCCCATTGCCATCCTGGATTCTGGGAGAAGTTTTACTTCACCCCAGGTGATCTCGGTTATCCAGTTTTTGGAACTAAATATGCGCAAATCGGAGTCTACATCTGCTACGACCGCCACTTCCCTGAGGGCGCGCGCATTCTAGGACTGAATGGCGCCGAAATCGTATTCAATCCTTCTGCCACAGTGGCGGGGCTTTCCGAATATCTCTGGGAACTGGAGCAACCGGCCCACGCCGTAGCCAATGGTTACTTTGTGGGAGCCGTCAATCGCGTCGGCACAGAAAAGCCCTGGAGTATCGGTGAGTTTTATGGAAAGAGCTATTTTTGCAATCCCCGTGGGAGGATCATCGCACAGGCCAGCCGCGACAAAGACGAAATCGTGGTGGCCGACCTTGATCTCGACATGATCGCGGAGGTTCGCAAGGTGTGGCAGTTCTTTCGAGACCGGCGCCCTGAGACGTACCATCCTCTGACAGCGCAGAGTGGACACGCCGCCGCCGCGGACTGAAGCACCGCGAAAATGGATCACGCGGATCGAGAATCATCGTCATTCGGAACAGAGGGGTGTTTGGGTTTGGCCGAAGGCGCGATGCTGGCGGCAAAAGCCCGGATCTCTCCTGTTGCTCGGGGAACCATTTCATAATTCCGTTAACAACCGACACACCCTATGAGTACACCTAAGCCGTCTGTTTCTTCCCGGATCGAATCGAGTCCGCTTTACAACCCCGACCTGGCGCCTGCCGACAACCACCGCCGCACCTGGGGAACTTACAATTTTGCCGCTTTGTGGGTCTCCATGTCGGTCAACATCCTGACTTATATGTTGGCGGCGGGGCTCATCCAGGGAGGGATGAACTGGAAACAGGCGGTCGCGACGGTGTTCCTGGGGAACTCCATCGTCCTGGTGCCCATGCTGTTGAACTCGCACCCAGGAGCTCGTTACGGCATCCCGTTCCCGGTGCTCGCTCGAGCTTCCTTTGGAGTGCTGGGGGCGAACGTGGCGGCGGTCCTGCGAGCGCTGGTTGCATGCGGCTGGTTCGGAATTCAAACCTGGATTGGCGGAGAGGCGATCAACACCTTGACTACCACGCTTGCCCCTGGGTGGGCACAGATTCCGCACGGCACTGCGATTTGCTTTCTGGCGTTCTGGCTGATTAACCTGGCAGTCATTCTGAAGGGAATCGAATACATTCGTGTCCTGCAGGGCATCAGCGCACCAATACTGCTGGGAGTTGGCATATTACTGTTGGGATGGGCCTATCGAGCGGCCGGCGGCTTTGGCCCTATGTTGACGGCGCCCTCACGATTCAGCAGCTTTGCGGAATTTCTCAAATTTCTCGTTCCGGCGCTGAATGGAACTGTGGGATTCTGGGCCACCCTGTCACTGAACATCCCAGACTTCACACGGTTCGCTCGCAGCCAGCGACAGCAGGTCATAGGACAAGCTATCGCTCTGCCCACAACCATGACGCTGTATTCGCTGATCGGCATCCTTGTGACTTCGGCTACCGTGGTAATTTATGGAACAGCCATCTGGGACCCGGTTCAGCTGCTGAGCCGATTTCACTCGCCCGCCGCGGTGATCATCTCTTTGATTGCGATTCTTCTGGCTACCCTCAACGTGAATATCGGCGCGAATGTAGTCTCCCCCGCCAACGACTTCTCGAACCTGTGGCCGCGGAAAATCAGCTTCCGCACCGGCGGGGTCATCACCTGCATCATGGGAATCGTGCTTATGCCTTGGAAGCTGCTAGCCAACTACAAGACATTCATTCTTGGCTGGCTGGGAGGATACGCTGCGTTTCTCGGGCCAGTAGCAGGGATTATGATCTGCGACTATTTCATCGTTCGCCGGCGCGTGCTCGTGGTGGAAGAACTTTATCGTCGCTCCGGACTGTACGAGTATGCCGGAGGGTTCAACTGGGCAGCGATCGTGGCTCTGGCGGTGGGTGCGGGAACCGCATTGGTAGGCTTGGCCGTGCCCTCGCTTCGCGTCCTTTACGATTACTCCTGGTTCGTTGGCTTCGCCGTTGCCTTTACTGTCTACTACGCACTCATGAATTTTCAGGCTCGCAAGGAGCTGGTCCTAGCGTCTTCCTAAGTGGTTCTGTCGTAGATCCCTTATCCAGAGCGCAGCCGGGGATCTCGTTGTCGCCCACCAAAGCTCAAGATCGGGCAGCTGCCTGGAACCCCGGCAAGATGTTTCTCCGATATGTTTCGAGCGTGTCTTCCTCGTCGCCACTCATCAGGTAAATATTGAATTGGGTGACTCCCGCTTTGGCTAAAGCTCGGAGCCTCTCGATGTGTGCCTCCTCCGGCCCCACCACACAGAAACGATCGGTGACCTCATCGGAGACAAAATTGGCGTTATCACTATCGACTTCGCAGTGGTGCAGGTAATCGTACTTCCCGCGATTTCGTATGTAGGACGTCAGCGCGGGCGGGAGCTCCTCAGGTTTGTAGCGCGAAACCAGATCTACAACGTGGTTGGAGACTAAGGCCGGGAACCAGCGTACCCGGTCGCGAGCGAGCTGCAAATCGTTCGACACCCAGACTGGGGCAGCGGACATTACTTCGATCCTGGTGGCATCTCTTCCCGCAGCATCGGCGCCCTGCTTGACGAATCCCAGGCACCAGGCGATGAGGTCGGGATCTGCAAATTGCAGAATCACGCCCTCAGCAATGCGGCCGGCCAGGTGCAGCACCTTAGGGCCGTATCCGGCAATCCACACCGGCGGCGAAGCCTTGGCCCAGGAGAGCTGGACCGGACGCCCGTCATATTCCACCAGTTCCCCTCGAGTGAGCTTGCGAAAAGAGCGTACCGATTCTTCCAGGTGGTCGGAGGTGACCGGCTTCTTCCCCAACACGCGTCGAGAACTGTCGCCTCGGCCAATACCCAACTGCATCCGTCCTCCGGAAATCAGGTCGAGCGTGGCAAAAAGGCTGGAGGTCACAGTGATATCGCGCACCGCAGGATTGGTCACGCAGGTACCCAGCCGCATGCGCTTTGTATTAGCTGCCATTAAGGTCAGCAGGGGATAAGGCTCCAACCACAGCACATGCGAATCGAAGATCCATCCGTACTCGAAACCGGCCAGCTCGGCCTGTTGGGTGAGCGCAACAATGCGTTCTACGGACATATCTGGCTTAATGGTGATGCCGAACCGCATGTCTCCCCCGGTGCGTAAGCCGGCGAGTTTAGCATAAAATGCGTGCTCATTCAGCGGAGGCAATCAGAATGGCATTTGACACGATCATCACAAACGGCCGTGTAGTGACAGCAACCGACACCTATTCGGGCGACATTGCCATCCGCGATGGAAAAATTGCGGCTGTCGGCCAACTCCTCCCGCGCGACAACGCGGGGAAAATCATCGATGCTGGCGGCAGGCATGTCTTCCCTGGAGGAATAGATGTGCACACGCACCTGGATATGCCTTTTGGTGGCACCACCAGTTCCGACGATTTCGAGACTGGAACGCGGGCTGCGGCTTTTGGCGGGACAACGACGCTGATCGATTTCGCCATCCAGTATAGGGGACAGACGCTGAGAACCGCGCTCGACAGCTGGTTAAGAAAGGCCGAAGGTAAAGCGGTCTCCGATTATTCGTTTCATTGCATCATCACGGATCTCGGTAGCGCGCAGCTGGAGGAAATGAATGCCCTCGTGCGCGATGGGGTGACAAGTTTCAAGCTGTTCATGGCCTACCCCGGGGTTTTCATGCTCGACGATGCGACCATCTTCAAAGCGCTACAGGCAACCGGAAAGAATGGCGGCCTAGTCTGCATGCACGCCGAGAATGGCGGGGCTATTGACGTGATGGTGCAGCAAGCCCTGGCGGAAGGAAAGAAAGCGCCGAAATATCACGCGTTAACCCGCCCGACAACCGCCGAGGCAGAAGCCACCCAGCGCGCCATCGCCCTGGCAGAAATGGCGGGAGCGCCCGTCTACATAGTGCACTTGAGCTGCGATGATGCCCTGGAGAAGGTGCGCGAGGCACGCGATCGTGGTTTGCCCGTCTACGCCGAGACTTGTCCCCAATATCTCTACCTTTCGATTGAGAACTTCGATGTACCAGGTTTCGATGGCGCGAAATACGTTTTTACTCCCCCGTTGCGAGAGAAATGGCATCAGGAACGGCTTTGGAACGGACTCAAGCGGGACCACCTGCAGGTGGTCTCCACTGACCACTGTCCGTTTTGCTTCAAGGAACAGAAGGAACTGGGACGTGACGACTTCACCAAGATTCCTAATGGCGGTCCAGGGATCGAGCACCGCTTGAGCTTGATCTATTCCGGCGGGGTGGCTACCGGCCGCTTTAGCGTGAACCGCTTTGTGGAGTTGGTTTCCACCACTCCGGCGAAACTCTTCGGCCTTTACCCCCGCAAGGGCACGATTGCCGTTGGCAGCGATGCAGATTTGGTGATTTTCGACTCCGGCCGCAAGCACACCATCAGTCGAACAAACCATCACATGCGGGTGGACTATTCCATGTTCGAAGGCATCGAAGTGACTGGAATGCCCCAGACCGTGCTCTCGCGCGGACGTGTCATCGTCGACGGCGACAAGTTCCTGGGGCGTGCGGGCAGTGGAGAGTTTTTGCCGCGATCCACCTATGTGCAGCCGTAGCTGCCGACTGCTACTCGCCAAACCCGGGGCTAGCCGGGTCGTCTCGCCCTGATTCGAGGAGCTTTCATTCTTTTGTCAATAGCGTCAAGACACCGGGTGTGAACTCCTGCGCGATCCCGCTCACCGGTCTTGTGCGGGTGAATTTCCTTCCATCCGACTGAATAAACCGTGTCCGCTGATGGCATTGGTGGGCAAATCGGGGCATGCCCCACCATCTAGCTCTCGACAGTAACGAATATTTATTCCGTGTCGAGTCACGGCGCCTCGGTAGTCCTTTGGGTTCGACCTGGCGAACCACGGAATGACCAGTGTTCGGACAACGGCAATGCCCCCGGTTCGTCCGTTCGCTGGCAGAGTGGAAGCAGCTGGTTTCGCTTCGTTGTTCAGAACAACAATGAATCTGGATCC
>JBPYDQ010001041.1:0-8973 GCA_051986135.1 Terriglobales bacterium
CTTGATATGATTACGCTCATGGTGAATATGATTAAGAACGTGAGACCTTATGTTGTGCCCACCCAGGGCAAAGGCGCGAGGGCAGAAATATCGCTATCCACGTCAATCACCACGGGTTTCCGACTTAAAAGTGCGAGATCGAGGGCTGGACGCAATTCACTCGGCTTATCAACCCGAATGCCGACCGCTCCCATACTCTCCGCTACCTTGGCAAAATCGATCCGGGAGAAGTGCCACATCTCTGACTGCTTTTCCGTAGGCTTGCCATCATAGGCTCTAATGAACACTTTCGTTTCTTGGTTTAACGAGTGGTTATTATTCACGCAGGTGATTGTAGAAATATTGCATCGCACGGCAGTTTCAAGTTCCTGCAAGTGATACCAAAAACCGCCATCTCCAGTAAAACAAACTACGGGTCTATTTGGCATGGCGCACTTCGCACCAATAGCAGCGGGAAATGCCCATCCCAATGAGCCGGCAGCGCGAACAAAATCCCAACACGGACTGTCCACCCAGAGCTGCTGCGCAATCCACATGCCTGAGTGTCCTGTATCACAGACGACGATAGCATCATCCGGAAGCCAGTTCCCGAGTTCCCGGAGAATACGCTCGGGCCGGATGGGCGCGGCATCGGACTCGCGAAAAGGTCTGACTTCCTGACGCCACTCATGCACGAGCTTTCGGGCTTCCTCATGCCATGCCGGCCGGCAGTACGTGTCTCCCATCAAAGCATGCAAAGTAGCCTTGGCATCTCCAAGCAGACTGACAGAGTTGGAATAGTTTCTTCCCAAGTCACCAGGGTCAATCCCGATTTGAATCACGGGTGTACCTTGCGGCGGGACATTCCAGAAATGTGAGACTTGCCCGCCAGTTTGACTCCCCACATAAAGCACCAGGTCAGCGCGGGATAGAATTTTGTTTGTACAGGAGCGCGAGTATGTACCCGGCACGCCGATATAAAGAGGATGGTGCTCAGGAAACAATGCCAAGGCGTTGAGAGAAGTGGCCACCGGGATCGATTGCGACTCCGCAAACTGGACCAGTTCTTCTCGTGCACCTGACCACTTCGCTCCTCCACCAACAACCATCACCGGGCGTTCAGCCCCGCGCAGCCGCTGCAAGGCCCCCTCAAGGCGGTCTTTCTCTGGCAGTGGACGATGTGCGGGAACACAAGTGTGTTGCGATTCGACTAATAATTCAAAATCTGCTTCATGCGCCTCGATGTCTGTTTCTTTTCCGGCAAGCAGGAGATTCACCGGCCCAGGTGTGCCCGACGTCGCTTCTCGAAATGCCTGGCGCATAAGGTCGGGTAACCGACCGACCACGTCAACCTGAAAATTGGCCTTGGTCACCTGCGAAAAAATCGGATAGTCATCAATTTCCTGGTAATTGTGCTTGTACTTCTGATGAGACAGGCGGCCGCCGGTGAAGGCAATTACTGGGCTGTGGCCGAGGAAAGCGTCACGCAGACCCGCAGCGAGGTTTGTGCCGCCGATCGCCTGCGCTGCACATATTCCGGGGCGGCCACACGCGCGAGCGTAACCGTCTGCCATGTAAGCCGCGGCCTTTTCGCCGTGTGTCAGCACCCGTTTGATCGGCATGTCGTCCATGCTGGCCAGCGTGCGACTTAATACTGTGGGAACAAAGAAAATCGCGGTGACACCATACGCGTGTAGGAAATCTGCAATGTACCGACCACCCGTGGTCTTCGGCAAGATTTCTCTCCTGAGTTCATTGTGAAATATGTTGCCGGCGCGCGGTACTACAACGTGCGCGACGGGGTCTTAGGGCAGCGTTCGACATCGGCGCCATTAGAGGACATAAAGCTGCTGGTGGTTTCGCCGGGGCAAGCAGCATTGCTGATTGCAAACCTTAGATCCTGCCTGATGTATTTGGGAAAGCCGATGACAATGTCAGCGTTTAGATACTCGAAACCTGCGCGAGTGATGAAACCGAAGGGTACACTATCGCCGAGAGCGAGGTACGGGCGGTGTTGGGCTTCGGCGGGTATCGTTAGCGAAGCACTGATGCCGACTATACACATCACTAGAAGTAGGAAAGGAACCCGAGGAGTCATAGTGGCCTCCGAGAGATGGGATGTTGAACCGGCGCGTCAATCGGGAGGAACGTGCTACATACGCAGATCGCACACATGCGCGCATGAGGTTTGCTGATTTTACTGCTGCGCCGATCGACCGACAAGGCGATGTTTGGCTGACCAACGAGTTCTATTTCAGGAGAATTAAACTTTTGCTTGCTCTAGTGTCTAACTCAGTTATTGAGTCAGCGATTGGTGTCTCCCGCCGGTACACAGGCCGCATCCGCTGAGATAACGCGCACACTAAAAACGGTAAGCATCGTGAAACCGTTTCAACGCTGCGGATTGTAGCAGACGTACCCGTGATTGGCAGAAAAATCAATTGCACGCACTATCCCGGTGAGCGTGATGTATCTTAATAGCGTCTGCTGGGGAGTGCTGGCATGGAACATGCCGTTTTGGGAGCCGGAGCCATCGGAGGTCTGGTTGGTACGGCGTTGGCATCGCTTTGCGAAGGCGTCATCGTATTAGTTCGACCGGAAAGGCTGCCGGATTATCCCGCAAACTTGTCAGCGGAACGTCTGTCGGGCGCCATCACGGCGCCGGCGAACGCCGCAGCCACGCTCCGAAATCCGGTTGACGTGCTGTGGATCGCAACCAAAACCTATCAGCTAAAAACGGCGCTTGGAGCCGTGCAGTCATCGCCACGCTTGATAGTCCCATTGCTGAACGGTGTGGATCACGTGGCGGTCCTGCGAGCACATTTTGGCCATGATCGTGTGCTGCCGGCCACAATCGCGGTTGAAGCCGAGAAGATTGCCCCGGGAAGGTTCGCGCAGCGCTCCCCGTTCGTGAATCTCAACCTTGCCGCCGTTGGAGAGCGAGTCCTGGGAGCAGTTGTCGCACGATTGCGTGATCTCGAATTCACGTGCAGGTTCATCCAGAGCGAGCAGACTTTGCTGTGGAGCAAGCTCTGCTTCATAGGACCGTTCGCGCTGGTAACCTCCGCATCGGGTATGAACAAAGGGGAGATCTATGCGGACGCAGAGTGGAAACGCAGATTGATCTTCGCAGTGGCCGAGGCCTGTGCTGTGGCGAAAGCAAGCGGCGCCGAAGTTGACGTAGCTCAGATCCAGACAATCTTCGACGGCCTGCCCTCGGGCATACGCAGCTCCATGCAGAAAGATCTTGCCTCCAGGCGGCAGCTCGAGCTGGATGCCATTGCCGGGCCGATTGTGCGCGGTGGGGAAGGTTACGGCATCGACGTCTCGACCACAGCGGCCCTGATTGCTATGATTCACACGAAGGCCACTGAGTAGACGAATGTAGGTGCGACTCTTCTCGTCCATGGCAGAGCTGGCGTGCGCATTGCCGTGGGGTCCGATGCAGTCTACGAGCTCTTTGGGCACAACACCGAGGAGCTTATGCATCTTGTCAAATCCGGAATGAGGCCGGAGCAGGCGATCGCCGCCGCCACCGTCAACAGTGACGCGGCGCTGGGAATGGAGAAGGATCTCAGGGAGGTCACCCCGGGGTACTACGCCGACCTAGTGGCAGTGCGGGGCGACCCGCTTGCCGACATCAGCGTGGCGGTGCATAACGTCTGGTGGATGATGAAAGGCGGCGAAATCCTGGTTGATAGGACAAATTCGGTAAAACAATGAGAGGGGGCGGTGATCGGACATCTGCCACAACCTTGTTCTGTCAGGACGCTTAAAGAGATGATGGTTTCAGTGACCCAGCGGACGCGGGAGATCGGAGTTCGAGTAGCAGTGGGGGCGACCGAAAAAGCGATCCGGCTCCAGTTTCTTGGCCGAATCCATCATGCTCAGCCTAGTAGGGGGGCGCTGGCGGGGTACTGACTGAATTCTCGGCTCTTATCTGGTGGGCCAGACACTTCAGTGGCTATCCTTACGGTGTACTCCCTCGGACCACACTACTTCCGCGGTTTGCCATGAACCTATGTTCGAAACAACCGGAGGGCGGTCATGGTAATCGATAAGCGCACGATAACGCGCCGCGAAGTTTGTCGATTAGCTTCTCTCGCAAGCGCGGGATTTCTCTTGGGTTCAAAAACAAAAGCACATGCCAGCAATTCTGCCGCGATCGACGTTCACGGTCACCTTTGGGCTGATGATTTTCTCGATCTGATGGAGAAATATGGGAAGAAAGACGTCGCGGTTCAACGAGGAAAAGGCGCCGGCATCGGCGAGGCAGAAATCGAAAAGCGTTTTGCCATGATGGATTCAGCGGGGATTGGCATGCAGGCGCTCTCTATCTGCCCTCAGGCACCACAATTCGAGGATAAAGAGCACTCAGTCACCGCGGCCCGCAAAGCAAATGATTTGTACCTTGAGGCAGTTAACAAGTGGCCGAAACGCTTCATTGCGTATGTAGCGGTGCCACTGCCACACGTCGATGAATCGCTAAAGGAACTCGACAGAATGTTAGGCCAGCGCGGTTTCGTCGGTGCCACGATTCCAACTTCTATCCTGGACAAATCGATTGTCGATCCCGCTTTCATGCCTTTTTATGAGGAGCTCAACCGCCGGGCCGGCGTGCTATTCGTCCATCCTGGCGGTTACGGCGCGTACTCTCCATTGATTCAGGACTTCCATCTTACTTGGATGATTGGCGCCCCCATTGAAGACACTATTGCTGTTGCACATTTGATCCTTCGCGGAATTCCTCAGAAATACCCGAAGCTGAAAATAATCAACACACACATCGGGGGCGCCCTCCCGATGCTGATGCAGCGGCTGGACAATCTCTATAAATGGGAAAATCCGTCGCTGAGCGAATTGCCGAGCATTACCGCGCGCCGAATGTGGTATGACACGGTGGGCCAAGGGTATGATCCCGCGTTAAAAGCCGGCATCACCTCAATCGGGGCCGACCGGCTTGTTTTCGGTACTGACTTTCCTTACGAACCTGGGCCGCTTTTCAAACGCTCAATCGACTACATACGCGAAGTCGGATTGAAACAAGACGAAATCGACCAAATTTTGCGAGCAAGACCGATCCAGCTTCTGGGGATTGACTAGGCCGATTCTATTTCGGAGATGCGATGTCAAAAACGATAGGCGAAGTCTCTCCTACGCTGGCCGCTCGCAAAAACCATCGAGCTCTCAATCGAATCGACAGCTTACGCGCGCTCGCAGGGGCTCGAAGTTGTGCTCTTCCGATAGACTTTAGCCGTGCGGAAATGAACTGGGTGCCGGATCTGATTACACGCGTCGCGGACGAAGGTCACATGGATGCGCTCGCGCTTGTGGACACGTTTGGAGTTCTAGCACCGCATTCCGTGCCCTACCTCGTACGGGAAGCGAAGAAGCGTATTAACAAACGGTTGGAAGCGCATTTTCATATGGACTTCGGAATGGGGGTGGGCCAATACGATCATCGCGTTGGCTGAGGGTGTCGAGGTAGTTCATTCGACGGTGCTCAGCCTCGGCGGACGCGCTGGAAATACACCTATGGAACAGACGGTGATGGCGCTGCTTACGTTTTACGGAATTCACATGGACGTTAAGTATGACCAGCTTATAGTCTGACCAGCTTTATGGTCTAGCGAACTTGGTAAAAACGCTTTCGGGACACCAGTGGCTTCCAATTGATACCGGTGGTAGGGGATGCGCTGTTCCAAATTGAATCGGGAATCATCGCCAGCTGGTTCCAGAATTGCGGCGATCAGAATCCCACCGAACTTTTTCCCTATCACTGGGCTGTAGTCGGACAGCCAGCTGCGAAAGTGGTTCTGGGCAAAAAAGGAAGCGAGATCCATTCCATTAGGAATGCATTGAAGAATCTCGGTGTGCAGGCACAATGAAGAAGAAGCGATGAAGGTCGTAGCGGCGGTAAAGAATTTCTCGCTCAGCTGCAATGGTCTTTTGACCGAGAAAGAATTTAACATGGTTGTCTACACTAGTCTCCCTGATAAGGCCGTCAGTTTGGGGCAAGCCGTCCGTACGCGATCCTGACGAACGACTTTTACAATGAAAGCAATGATCTTGAGAGCGCCGCTGAATCTGAGGTTTGAAGAAGTCGAGCGACCAAGACCCCGTCCTGGCGAAGTCTTTATTCGCGTGACTCATAGCGGAGTCTGCGGCACCGATCTGAGAATTTACGATGGTTCGGTTCCGGTTCGCCACCCGCTGATCATGGGGCATGAAATGTGCGGCGAAGTGGTGGACTTCGGTGGTGATACAATCGGCGACGATCGAATTCAGATCGGAGACCGCGTCATTGTCGATCCATCTCTCTCGTGCGGAGTGTGTATTAATTGCCAAGCTGGACAAACGAACCTATGCCGGAATGGCGGTCTGGTCGGGCGGGATTCGAACGGCGGTTTTGCCGAGTATCTTTTAGCTCCGCTGAGTCACGTTTTCCCGCTACCGAGCGAGGTAGATAGTCAGAAAGCGCCGCTAATCCAGGTACTCACAACATGCATACACGCACAGCGATTCCTGAATATCTTTCCCGGTCAATCGGTTGTCGTGGTGGGTTTAGGGGTAACCGGACAACTGCATTTACAGCTGGCTAAGTCGCGGGGTGCCAATCCAGTCATAGGAGTGACGCGCAGTGCTTGGAAAAGACAATTGGCCAAGGAATTCGGTGCTGATCTGACGTTGTGCAGCGGAGCCGAAGGAAGTCGCGGAGTGTCGGAAGCCACCAATGGTCAGGGAGCTGATGTTGTGATCGTCGCCACTGGTTCATTATCGACAATTGCCGAGGCTATTTCGATGTGCCGCCCAGGCGCGACTCTCCAGTTATTCGGCATGACAACGGCAACGGAAGGGAAGCTGCCTTTTTACCAGTTATATTACAAGGAGCTGACGATCTTTAACTCCCGGGCTGCAACCGCGGAGGACTTTCCCGTGGCAGTTGATTTAGTGGCAAGGGGCGTGGTAAAGCTCAACTCGCTGGTAACTCATATTTTGCCGCTGGCTGAGTTATCGTCTGCCATCGAAATGCTTGAAACGGACGAAGACTATCGTATGAAAATTATTTTGAAGCACATATAAGTCATATCGCGAGGTCCAATGCGGATATTTGCTAAGAACAACTGGCGAGTGAGTACGAAATAAATGGCTTTAATAAAACTTTTCACTGCTGTCCGGGGAAAAGTTGGCCACTTCCGACCAAGCCCGTGACTCCTTCTCGCCCGACAATGATGATCGTTGCCGTGGGCGATTATCGACAGATCAGACGATTTGATTTGCTGGCCAGCGCAAAAGCCGCTGCCACGGACTTGAGGACTGATTGATGTGGATCGCTGAAAATCGTGTAGTGCAGCCAAGCGTGAACGCGAACTCTTTCTACAGCGGCGCGACGAGGATAAAAGTTTATTGCACGACTGGTCGCCAGGTCCGGCGTATGCTGATGGTGGGTGAAGCGGCCAATCACTCCTGATGAGTGGATTGTTTTGATGGTGGGAGGAGCGGTGTTGCTCATCGCGTTTCTGCTCTGGCTGTTTCTGAAGGGGCCGCTGGCGTGAGAGGCCTTCTGTACGAGACGTTTCGTAACAAAATAATACGCCGTTCCTGCATTCCCGCACGGTTGTGACTTTTTGTGTCGGCGGCCTCTGGGAGTATCATCTGGTTGTTCAACATGCTCCACAGGCGCGGAAATCCGAATTGGGGAAAAGCAGCACTCTCGGCTCATCCTCATATTGCAACGCAGTTTGAGAACGAAGTGCGACGGTTGGGACTAACCAAGGATACCTGTGTAGCCTCGGTCGAGCTGCGACGTTGGTGTGAGCGCAACAGAAACCAGCGCTACGTTCCGGAATGGTTGCTTGAGATTTGGGGAATAGAAGTGATCTTGGGTTACAGCAATGTTTCATGAACCCGGTTCAAGCAATCCTTCGGTCACACTTTCGGCGCTCGACTGAAACGAGCTTCGGATGCTGCTTAGGATGAAAGAACACGCAGACCGGACAAAATACAACGCGGCATAAAACACATGGTCTAGCGTGAGTACTACACAGGCCACAACCGCAATCTATGCATGTCTGCCGAGCCTTCTTTGAGCAAGGATCTCCCAGAGCATCCTCTACGTTCCGGACCTCCACAATTTCGCAGGAACGCATAAGGGAAATAAATTGCTTACCAGCGACCTCCACTTCTGCGGCGCTCGCCACCAGCCCTCGGGACACGCTCAGGCCTGGGACGAGCTTCATTGACGTTCAGCTTCCGACCACCAAATTCCATGCCATTCAACGCAACGATAGCCTTATCGGCATCTGCTGCATTAGCCATCTCCACGAATGCAAATCCACGCGGCTGGCCCGAATAACCATCCTTGGGAATGGTCACTTGATCTACCGGACCATGCTCTTCGAACAACTGGCGCAGCTCGTCTTCGGTGGTACGAAACTCTAAGTTTCCAACGAAAAGCCTTTTCATGGGGGAGCCCTCTTCATGAGCTATTTGAGTGTGGGCTGAAATTCGGCGGGCCAGGGTTGGGCAGGCGCCCGCGTCTTCGAGGTCAAGCCGTATCTGGCGAACAGTCAAACGCGGCCAAAGTATACCACCATCAGCGTCGCCCGGTGGATGCGGATTTCTGATGCACCGGAGCGCAGGACAATAGCGTAAGCTCTTAATATGTCTGCTTAAGGCTAGATTGGGGGGTGATGAGCCTGGCTGAAGTTCGATTGCAAGAGGACGAGTCGTTGGAGAATGCCCTCCGCCGCTTCAAGCGCAAGTTCAGACGGAGGACATCATTAGGGACGTAAAGCGTCACTCCTAATACCTGAAGCCCGGCGAGAAGCGGCGAGTGAAGCAAGCTTTGGCGCGAAAGCGTGCTCGAAAAACGAGTCGCAGAGAACCGGATTAGGATATTCAGGTACATTCGCTTGATGGAATGGAAGCGACAACTCGCAAGGTACTGGCCACACATGCTGATGATCCTAACGATCCTGGCGGCTGTGTGGC